>CAMNZV010000001.1 GCA_946575275.1 uncultured Clostridium sp.
TATATAGCAATAGAATAGGTGGAGAAAATGTAAAAAGGATATTAGTTGCAACAAAGCTGCCAGTTAAATCTTCTGTTATATTAAGAGCAAAGGAGCTTAAGGTAAACCTATTAATTGTAAAAAATTCAATTGAAGAAATAAAAGAAGATATTTTAAAAATATTAAAATAGGAAAGGGATATAATGGATTATCCCCTTCCTATTTTTTCCCTACAAATTACCTTAGTTTCATAGCCTAATTTAGTTTGTTCTATTATATCACTATCAATTTTAACCTTATCCTTTTCAAAGAATAAGATTGTAGTTGAGCCTCCAAATTTGAAATATCCTTTTTCAGAACCCTTTTTAACCTTTGTATTAGGGGTGTAAGTTTGAATTATTGAACCTACACAGGTTGCACCAACCTCAATATGCAAAATATCTCCAAAATTTTCAGACTTAAATAAGGACCATTCCCTTTTATTTTCAGTAAATAACTTTGGAATTCTATCTAATGCAATTGGATTAACAGAATAGTATTTTCCGTTAATAAAGTTACTTTCTGAGGAAATTCCATTGTCAACAAAGTGAAATCTATGATAATCAGTTGGACATAATCTTAATATTAAGCATGTTCCATTAATATATTTTTTAGAAATATCATCATTTCCAATTAATTCCAGTAGGGAGTATGTAAGATGCTTAACCTGAACTAAATCATTAATATCTATGTTCTCAAAGGCAAGTAACCTACCATCTCCAGGTGAAATCAAGTGACTTTTATCATTAGAGAATGGACGGGAATCATCCTTAAGCTCTCTTATAAAAAAATCATTAAAAGAATTGAATTCATTCTTTTTAAATAAGGTCATATCTATATTAAAATCCTTAATAAATTGTGAAACCTTTTTTGAGCTTAATTTGGTATCACAATAATTACCATATAATTTAGAAAATACTTTTCGCTTTATAAGTAATTCAGTAAGTCCTTTTCCTATGGGGGATTCATAGCACCAAGTTAAGTATTTATCCCCAGCTACCTTTTCTTCAGAATAAGTTTTTGTATCTCTGTTATAAACTTTTATCATAATAACCTCTCCAATTAAATAGTCAATACCATTTTAGAATAAGTTTTAAATAAAGTAAAGCTAATAGATTTTTTTAATTTCTTCAAAATCATAATATTGACAAGTATATAATATAAATATATAATAAAATTTATAAATGAATGCACGAAGGCGTGTATGTAAAATAACAATAAGTTATTCTACATACACGCCTTTATTTTTTTAAAAAAAGGGAGGGATTATTATGTATTCATCAGTAGACACAATATGGACATTATTAGGAGCAGTTTTAGTATTTTTTATGCAAGCAGGTTTTGCAATGGTAGAAACCGGTTTTACAAGGGCTAAAAACGCAGGAAACATTATAATGAAGAATTTAATGGATTTTGCAATTGGTACAGTAATATTTTGGATAGTAGGTTTCGGTCTTATGTTTGGAACAGATAATTTGGGGTTGATAGGAACACCAGATTTTCTTGTACAAGGGGACTATTCTACAACAATACCAACATATGTATTTTTAATATTTCAGACAGTTTTTTGTGCAACAGCAGCGACAATTGTTTCAGGTGCAATGGCAGAAAGAACAAAATTTATATCATATATAATTTATTCAGCTGTAATTAGTGCAGTGATATATCCAGTATCTGGACATTGGATTTGGGGTGGAGGATGGCTTTCACAGCTAGGATTTCATGATTTTGCCGGTTCTACAGCAGTTCATATGGTTGGTGGTGTTGCAGCATTCATAGGTGCTATGATTCTTGGACCACGTATTGGGAAGTATGATAAAAAAGGAAAGTCAAAAGCTATACCGGGACATAGTTTAACATTAGGAGCACTAGGAGTATTTATTTTATGGTTTTGTTGGTTTGGTTTTAATGGTGCATCAACAGTTTCGGCAACAGGGGATGAATCATTATTATCAATGGGAAGCATATTTATTAACACTAACTTAGCAGCTGCAACAGCAACAATTGGTGTAATGATAATTACTTGGGTAAGATATAAAAAGCCAGATGTATCAATGACTTTAAATGGATCATTAGCAGGTCTTGTAGCAATTACAGCAGGATGTGATACGGTTTCAGCAGGGGGAGCATTTTTTATAGGGTTAATAGCATCTTTTGTTGTAGTATTTGGTATAGAATTTATTGATAAGATACTTAAAGTTGATGATCCAGTTGGTGCAATTGGAGTACATGGATTGTGTGGTGCAACTGGGACAATCCTAGTAGGATTATTTTCAACAAGTGAGGGTTTATTCTATGGTTATGGAGCAAAGGCATTAGGAATTCAAACTTTAGGAGTACTAGCAGTAATGGCTTGGGTTGCAATTACAATGTTTATTGTATTCTCAATTATTAAGGCTACAATAGGATTAAGAGTAGATAAAGAAGAGGAAATTGCAGGTCTTGATATTGTTGAACATGGTATACAAAGTAGTTACAGTGGATTTGTGTTCCAAGGATCACCGGAAACAAATATGATAACATCATCACAGGATACAATACCGGTAGAAATAGAAAAGAGCGACTCAAAAACTGATGGCAACATTAGGAAGGTTACAGTTGTGATGAATCAATCTAAATTTGATATATTCAAAAGTACAATGGAGAGTATTGGAATAAGTGGAATGACTGTTATTTCAGCACAGGGATGTGGTATGCAAAAGGGAAATACAGAATATTATAGGGGTATTGAAGTTGAAATGCAATTGTTACCTAAGATAATGGTAGAAATAATAATAGCAGAGGTACCATTAAAATTGGTAATAGAAACCATTAAAAAGGTTCTTTATACTGGCAAGATTGGCGATGGTAAAATATTTGTATACAACGTTGAAAATGCAATAAAAATTAGAACTGGTGAAGAAGGATATGATGCAATAAAATAATTGTGTAAATTAATTATTAAAATAAATAAGAAAGTACCAATACTGAAGTTATTATTTAGTATTGGTACTTTCTTATTTTAATTAAAATATATATTTATTTTTGTGATAATTCTAAGTATTCATCAAAGGTCATTGTTCTATCTACAATAGTACCATCATCTTTAATATCAATAATTCTATTTGCAATTGTTTGTATAAATTGATGGTCGTGTGATGCAAATAATAAGTTGCTGTTAAAGTCTCTTAAACCATTATTTACAGCTGTAATTGATTCTAAGTCTAAGTGATTTGTAGGTTGATCTAGCATAAGAACATTTGCATTAGATAGCATCATTTTTGAAAGCATACATCTAACCTTTTCTCCTCCAGATAATACATTAGCTTCTTTTAGAGCTTCTTCACCTGAAAATAACATTCTTCCAAGGAAGCCACGAATATAGCTTTCTGATTTTTCTTCAGAGAATTGTCTAAGCCAATCTACTAATGAAAGATTACAATCATTAAAGAATTTAGAGTTATCATTTGGGAAATATGAAGTTGTTATAGTAATACCCCATTTGAATTCACCACTATCTGGCTTAAGTTCACCTGATAATATTTTAAATAAACTAGTAACTGCAATTTCGTTACCAATTAGGGCTATTTTTTCATCTTTATTAACCATAAAGCTAATATTATCTAATATCTTAACTCCATCTACAGTTAAAGATAGGTCTTTTACTGTTAAAATATCATTTCCAACTTCTCTTTCAGGTTTAAATCCAACAAAAGGATATCTTCTACTTGATGGTTGTATATCATCTAGTGTTATTTTATCTAAAAGTTTTTTACGAGAAGTAGCCTGTTTAGATTTAGAAGCATTAGCACTAAATCTTGCTATAAAGTCTTGTAATTCCTTCATTTTTTCTTCTTTTTTCTTATTTTGATCCTTTGATAATTGTAGAGCTAGTTGACTTGATTCATACCAGAAATCATAGTTACCAACATATAATTTGATTTTACCAAAGTCAACATCAGCCATTTGTGTACATACTGTATTTAAAAAGTGTCTATCATGGGATACAACAATTACAGTACCTTCAAAGTTAATTAAAAAATCTTCAAGCCAGTTAACTGATTTTAAATCAAGGTGGTTTGTAGGTTCATCTAGAACTAATATTCCAGGGTTACCAAACAATGCTTGAGCTAAAAGAACTTTTACCTTTTCAGAACCAGTTAGGTCAGAAACCTTCTTTTCATGATTTTCAGTACCTATGCCTAGGCCTTGTAATAGTGAAGAGGCTTCAGATTCAGCTTCCCATCCATTTAAGTCTGCAAATTCACCTTCAAGTTCAGAGGCTTTAATTCCATCTTCATCAGAGAAGTCTGCCTTAGCATATAGTTCATCTTTTTCTTTCATTATAGAATAAAGTCTTTCATTACCCATAATTACAGTTTCAAGAACCTGAAAATCATCATAATGATTGTGATCCTGTTTTAAAACAGACATTCTAGTATTAGGTGCAATAGTTACTTCACCAGTATTAGGTTCAACTTCTCCAGATAATATTTTTAAAAATGTACTTTTGCCGGCACCATTTGCACCAATTACACCATAACAATTTCCTGGTGTGAATTTTATGTTTACGTCCTCAAATAATTTACGCCCGCCGTATCTTAAGCTTACATTTGATACAGTTATCAATATAATTCCCTCATTTCTTTAGATATTCATTGCATTATTATATCATAGATATTGATTAGAGAAAGTACAATTATGATATAATTATATAAAATAAAGTTAAATGTTAATTAAGGTGACAATGTTGGAGGAATATAATGGAAGAAAAAACAAATGTAATGAGAATTTTAGATAAAAAAAAGATTTCTTATAAAAAATATACGTATATAGATACAGATGCAGTAAGTGGAATTGAAGTTGCAACTGTTTTGAATCAAAATCCAAAGCAAGTATATAAAACTCTTGTAACTATAGGGAAAAGTAAAAATTATTTTGTTTTTGTTATACCTGTTGAAAAGGAACTTGATTTAAAAAAGGCTGCTAAAAGTGTAGGAGAGAAATCTGTTGAAATGCTAAAGCTAAAGGATTTACTTCCTACAACTGGATATATACATGGTGGATGCTCACCAATAGGAATGAAAAAAAGTTTTACTACCGTTATTGATAATTCAGTAGAAAGCATTGAAACAATTATTTTTAGTGCAGGTAAAGTTGGGTATCAGGTAGAATTAAAGGTAGATGACTTAAATAATGTAATTAGATTTCAAACTGCAGATATTACAGAAAAATAAAATAAGCTATACCATTATTCTAATGAAAGAACTACTATAATGGTATAGCTTTACAGTATTAAATTATGGCTCTGTTAAAGAATAATGTTGAAAATTGATTATTTGTTGTAAAATAGGTTATAATAAGACTATATAAAGGATTAAGGAGGTCTTATCATGCCAAACATAGAGTCAGTAAAAAGAGATATTCAGGCTTTAGGAAAATCAGGACAGGAAGCAATTTTTAAATATCTTGAAGAAGTTGTTGTATTAGGTTCGTTTGCAACAGAAGTTACAAATGAAGTAAAGGAAAACAGATTTTCAAAGGGGAAGGTCTGTCCTTATTGTGGGCATGATGAAATTTCGAGAAATGGAAAATACAATGGAAATCAATGATATATCTGTAAATCCTGTCAAAAGACTTTTACTGACTTTACACGTTCTCCACATTATAATAGCAAGAAAGATATTAAAAAGTGGATACTCTATGCTAAATGTATGATAAATGGCTATTCAATACGAAAATGTGCAAAGATAGTTGAAATTAGTATACCTACATCATTTTATTGGAGGCACAAAATTTTAGACGCTATCAGAACATATATGGGAGTTGGAAATGTTGTTACTGAACTTTTGTGTAAAGGAAGAATGAAACATACAGATTTGGAAAGGCTTTTTAAAGACAGAATTGATGATGAAGCAATTTTCTGTACAGACTCGCATAAGAGTTATATTAAATTTGCACAAAATTTAGATATTGAATTACAACAAATCAAGCGTGGTAAGCATAAGGAAGGTATATATCATATACAACACATTAACGCATTTCATAGCAAACTAAAGAAATGGATGGATAATTTTAATGGTGTTGCAACTAAATATCTTGCTAATTATATGTATTGGTTTAAATGGTTAGAAGTCTTTAATACAGAGAAAGATACTGTTAAGAGTAAAAATTTATTAATACAATCTCATACTTGTCATTCTGATACTAAATTGAAGGATTTTAGATTTAGAGAGGCAATTTATATATAGTCATACTAAATATTTGAATATTTGCAGTTATGTAGTATATAATTAAACAAATGGACAATAGTAATTTATGGCGAAGTAAAAATTATTAGTATGAATGGTGGTGGAATAATTTGGAACAAATGCTGTTTGAAACAAGAACAGATTTTAGAAATTGGCTAAATGATAATTGCTCCACAAACAGTGGTATTTGGCTTGAGTTCAGTAAAAGTGTAAGTATTAAAACTCTTAAGGCTAGTGAAGCTCTGGAAGAAGCGTTGTGTTTTGGGTGGATTGATGGTCAAATGCAAAGTATAGATGAAACGAAGTATTTAAAATATTTTTCATCAAGAAGAAAAGGAAGTAAGTGGTCAGGAAAAAATAAAAGTCTTGTAAAAGTACTTGAAGCTAAAGGTCTAATGACTGATTTTGGACGAGCTAAGATTGAAGAAGCAAAGAAAAATGGGATGTGGGATGCACCTAAACCTGAACCTATAACGGATAATCAAGTGCAAATGTTAGCAGAGTTAATAAAAGATATTGAACCAGCGTACACAAATTTTAATTCTATGTCTCCTTCTGTTAGAAGAAATTATACAGGATTGTATTTTGATGCTAAATCTGATGATGCAAAAAAGAGAAGACTTGAAAAAATTATAGGTAGACTCAATTTAAATTTAAGACCAATGTAGGAGGAAAGTTGATGGAATACATATCATATTGTGGCTTATTATGTAACGATTGCCCCGTTTATATTGCAACTAAAAATAATGATGGTGAAATGAAAGCAAAACTTGCCGTAGACTATTCAAACGAGAATTGTAAATTTGAGCAAGCAGACATGAACTGTGAAGGTTGCTTTTCAATAAAAAATAGCGATAGTAAAATGTGTGGTGCTTGTAAAATCAGAAACTGTGCTGAAGTAAAGAACTATCAAAAGAACTGCGGAAATTGTCCAGATTATCCATGCGACATAATAGAGGAGTTTTGTTCTGCTGATTGCGAGAACAGAGCAAGACTAGATAATATAGCAAGTGGAAAGCAATCATAACTCTCGACTTGTTTATGACACAACATTCTTAAATGGTGAAATAATGGAACTCCTTTTCAAGAGTTCCATTATTATAGGCTATATTATCAACACTATTCATTAACATAGCCTAAATTATATATAAGTAAACAGATATAAAATGACACAGTGTACCAAGCATTATAAACAAATGGAATATTTCATGAGAACCAAATACTCCTATTTTTATCTTATCTTTTTTTAGTGCATATATTACCCCACCTATTGTATACATTACCCCACCAAGGAATAATAAAATTACACCCATAGGATCTATTACCTTTGATATAGGATATACTGCAAAAACTGCAAACCATCCTACAATAATATAAATAGTACTACTTAACCATCTAGGACAAGTAACCCATAATAATTTAAATATGATACCTATTGCAGATGTTATAGATACTGTTGCAAAAAGTATATAGCCAACCTTATTATTAAGAGCTACTAAACAATATGGAGCATAAGATCCCGTAATTAATATAAAAATCATTGAATGGTCTAATCTTTTTAGTGCCATAATGACTTTAGGATTTGCAATAACTGAATGGTAAGTGGATGAGGCACTATATAATAAAATCATTCCTATTCCAAAAGACAGTATTGCAATCAGTTCTTGTGTTGAGCCATTATTACCATTTACCTTTAAAATCATTGCAATTAAAGCTAATATTGATAAAAGTGCTCCTATTAAATGTGTTATACCATTAACTGGTTCTCTTATATACTTTGTCATAACAACCTCCTGAATATGTCATATAGTTTTTAAAACTATATGTTACTATATTAGAATTATATTATACAAAAAAAGTAAAGTCAATATAAAAATATCATTGTAAAAAATATATATTACTATTAATATTATATATAAGATAACAACAGGTGGTTTTTAAAACTATATTTAGGGGTGATACTTTGAACAAGAAGGAATTAATTAATAATATAAAAGAAAAGCAATATAATGAAAAAATAAAACTAGAGGATATTCCGGAAATTGATTTATATATGGATCAGGTAATACAATTATTTGAGAGTAAACTATCAGATAATAAAAGAAATAGTGAGGATAAGGTATTAACAAAAACAATGATTAATAATTATGCTAAGGCTAAATTATTAATGTCAATTAACAATAAAAAGTATTCCAAGGAACATTTAATTTTAATGAGTTTAATTTATGAATTAAAGGGAGGATTATCTATAAGTGACATTAAGGTTACTTTAGATAATATAGTTGAAAAATTTGAAAACAATGAGGATTACGATTTAAGACTTTTATACAATAAATATTTAGATATAACAGAGAAGGATAAGGTTTTTATTAAGGATAATATCATTGAAAAGATTAATAGTATTGAAGAGGATAACTATGAAGAGATGTTTCTCCTTATTACATCATTAATATCTATGAGTAATATGTATAGAAAAGTAAGTGAGGAATTAATAGATAATTATTTTAAGAAAGATAAAGAGGGTAAATAATGAAGGATTTTAATGATTTACGAAGTGAATTAATAAAGATAGATGGACGGGGCTATAAGGCTTATAAATCTTTAGAAGGACAGTATGATTTTAATAAATATATATTAGCTATAGATCATGTTCAAGGAGACCCCTTTGCAGCACCATCAAAGGTTAGAATTATTATGGATAATAGTATTCATAATATCCCAAAGGAGTTATATTCAAAGGAATATGGAAGAATAGCTGTTATAGACTTTTTAACTAGGTTATTTTATAAAAATATTAATAACCTTACCTCAAGGGTTTTTGGTTCTGGTAAAAGTGGATTAATATCTATAAGTAAATGTAATCAGGAGATTTTAGATAGAACTTCAATTATTATTAAAAATAACAGGATAGAAGCTAGAATAGAAATAGGTTTTCCAGCTAGAGGAAGAAGCGTCCTATCTAAGGAATTAGAAAAGATATTATTTGATTTTCTTCCAAAGATAATAGATAAATCTTTAATATATAATAATATAGATTCACAGAAGCTTATTAATCATGTAAAGTTGGTTCAGGATATAGAGTATGTTAGGGAAGAACTAAAAAAGCAAGAATTAATAGCTTTTATCGCAAATGGGTCAATATTACCTAGAGAAAGTGGTGTATCTACAAAGCCTCTTAAAGGTGCAACTAAATTTGTTTCCCCTAAGGATTTAGAAATTACTTTAAATTTACCGAATAAGGGTGAAATAAAGGGAATGGCTATAAAAAAGGGTATTACAATAATTGTTGGCGGTGGATATCATGGAAAATCAACTTTATTAAGGGCAATTGAGCTTGGGGTATATAACCATATTGAAGGGGATGGCAGAGAATTTGTTATTACGGATAATACAGCATTAAAGGTTAGGGCAGAGGATGGAAGGGTAATTCATAACAATGATATATCCCTATTTATAAATAACCTACCTAATAAAAAGGATACTAGTAATTTTTCAACTGAAAATGCAAGTGGAAGTACGTCAGAGGCAGCAAATATAATTGAAGGTATAGAGGCTGGAGTTAAAACTTTTTTAATTGATGAGGATACCTCAGCAACAAATTTTATGATTAGGGATGAAATAATGCAAAGTTTGGTTTCAAGTGATAAGGAGCCAATTACACCATTTATTGAAATGGTTAGACCCTTATATGAAGTACTTGATATTTCAACAATAATAGTTGTAGGAAGTTCTGGACAGTATTTTAATGTAGCTGATACAATAATACAAATGGATGAATATATAGCTAAAAATGTTACAGAAAGGGCAAGGGAACTTGCTAAAGGTAGTTTTATACTTAAAGAAAATAATAGTATAGATATAAAATTCAATAGGTGTATAAAAAGAAATATGATACAAAAAGGACCAAAGGGTGTAAAAATAAAGGGAATAGGTGTAGATATACTTTCAATAAACAGAGAAGATATAAATTTAAGGGCAATAGAGCAATTAGTAGATAATGAGCAAGTTAATGCAATTGGGTATATTATGAAGTGGGCAGATGATAATGTTATTAATGGAAGTATTGATTTAAATAAAATTGTTGATGAGGCTTTAAAATATATAAATAATAATGGATTAATTGGCATTTCAAATGGTGGAAATATGGCAATGCCAAGAAAGATAGAAATAATGGCTGCCTTCAATAGACTTAGAAATTTAGTAATATAAATTAAAAAAATGCAAACACTATATATAAAATAATTATATTGGAGATTGCATATGAAAAAAGTGATTAATTGGTTATTAATTGGTAATTTATCTATAATATTTATACTTTTATTAGGTAAGGTTAATTTATTTAAGGAATTTTTAAATGTTTTTGTAGGAATTATTTTAATGCCTACTGTTTTTGGGGTATTTTTATATTATTTACTTATGCCCTTAAATACTATTTTTAGAAAAAAAGGTATGAAGGATTCAAGTGCTGCTATGCTAACAATAATAATTGCAATAATTATATTATTGGCATTAGGCAGGGCATTTTCAGATTATTTAATTATAGAATTTTTTGAAATTAAGAAGGTAGTAATTGACTATATAAATAGTGAGAATTTTAATAATACCCTAAATTATATTTTAGAGGATTCAAATATTCAAAATATCTTAAGAGATTTATGGAATATGGTTATTTCATATTTTAAGGGTCTAGCCTTAAATACAAGGGAATTATTTAATAAGGGAATGATTTTATTTTCTAATATATTATTAATTTTTTTAATAACATTTTTTATTATGAAGGATGGGGATATATTTAAGGATAAAATAATTAAATATGCTGGTAATAAATATAAGAATATAGTATCTGTAATATTAAATGAGGGTGATGAGATTTTATCAACCTATGTTATTGGGCAGGCTAAGGTGGCGTTATCATTATCTACAATGGTATACATTGGATATAAAACAATTAAAATGCCAACACCATTCTTGTTTGCAATTACAACCTTTATTTTAGCCTTTATACCATTTGTAGGCTTTTTAATATCAATGATTATTCCATATATTATAGCCATTTCTATGGGAATTCCTATGATTATTAAAATAACAATTTTATTTATAATAGCTCAAACATTAAAGGGTAGAATAGTGGTTCCCCTTATAATGGGTAAAACAATGAATATACACCCATTAACAGATATATTTTTAGTTGTATCAGGCTCTGTTATTGGTGGACCACTTTTAGCATTTACAATTATACCAGTTTATTCATTAATAAAAATGGTTTTAAAAAAGTCAGTTGAAATGGGATATATTACTACTTTTGTTGATAAGAATAATAAGGTATAGTAATATAAAATATATACAAAAAAATAAGCTTGGGGGAATTTTTAATGAATCTTAGGCAAAATATAAAGGACGCCAAAAGAATAGTGGTTAAGGTTGGTACATCTACTTTAACATATGAAAATGGAAACATTAATTTAACTAGAATTGAAAAGTTAACAAGGGTTTTATCTGATATTATGAATTCAGGAAAAGAGATAGTATTAGTTAGTTCAGGAGCCATTGGGGTTGGTGTTAGTAAATTAAAGTTAAAGGAAAGACCAAAAAGAAATAGAGAAAAACAGGCAGTAGCAGCAGTAGGACAATGTGAGCTAATGCATATATATAGTAGATTTTTTGGGGAATATGGCCATGTGGTAGGTCAAATACTTCTTACAAGGGATGTTATTGAGGATGATCATGTAAGAAAAAACGTATGTAATACCTTTGATACATTAATAGAAAAGGGAATAGTACCAATAGTAAATGAAAATGATACAGTTTCAATAGATGAAATACAAAATATAGTGAAATTTGGAGATAATGATAATTTATCTGCAATAGTTGCAACCTTGGTAGATGCAGATTTATTAATAATTTTATCGGATATTGATGGTTTTTATGATTGTAATCCAAGAGAAAATTCTAATGCAAGGTTAATAAAAGAGATAAAAGAGGTAACTAAAGATTTAGAGGAATGTGCAGGGGGAGCTGGTACAAATCTTGGTACAGGTGGCATGATAACAAAGCTAAAGGCAGCAAAGCGTGCTTGCAATGCTGGGGTTGACATGATATTAGCAAATGGAGAAGATCCATATTTATTGTTAGATATTATAGAAGGAAAAGAAATAGGAACATTATTTATAGGTAAAAATAAGGAGAGATAAGTATGAGTGAATTAATAATTAAGGGTCAAAATGCAAAAAAAGCATCCTATGAACTTATGAAATTAGGTTGTAATGAAAAGAATAATGCCCTAGCTAAAATGGCAGATAAATTATTAGAAAAAAGCAGTTATATTTTAGAAGAAAATAAAAAGGATTGCCAAGTAGCTATTAATAAAGGTATTTCTAAAGCTATGCTTGATAGACTTTCTTTAGATGAAAAACGATTAAAGGGAATGGCAGATGGTTTAAGAAGTGTTATGTTACTTAATGATCCAATTGGAGAAGTTATTTCAATGTGGAAAAGACCTAACGGACTTCAAATAGGAAAACAAAGAGTTCCTATGGGGGTTGTTGGAATAATCTATGAGGCAAGACCAAATGTTACCTGTGATGCGGCAGGATTATGCTTAAAGGCAGGGAATGCAGTAATACTTAGAGGTGGAAGTGAAGCAATAAAATCAAATATTGCTATAGTTAATGTATTGCGTGAAGGAATAAAAGAGGCAGGTCTTTTAGAGGATTGCATTCAATTAATTGAAGATACAAGTAGGGAAGTTGCAACTGATATGATGAAATTAAACGAATTTATAGATGTTTTAATTCCAAGAGGTGGTGCAAGTTTAATTCAATCAGTAGTTAAAAATGCAACAGTACCAGTAATTGAGACAGGTGTTGGAAACTGTCATGTTTATGTTGATAGTGAAGCAGATTTTGAAATGGCAAAAAACATAGTTATTAATGCAAAAACAAGTAGACCAGCTGTATGTAATGCAGAAGAAAAACTATTAGTAAATGAACAAATTGCAGAAGAATTTTTACCTATTATCATTAAGGAATTATTAGAAAATGGCGTTGAGGTACGTGGTGATAGCAAGGTATGCAAAATATCATCAGGTATAAAGGCTGCAACTGAAGAGGATTGGGCAAAGGAATATCAAGATTATATAATTAGTATAAAAATAGTATCAGATATAGACGAAGCTATTAATCATATAAATAAATATGGAACAGGTCATTCGGAAGCAATTGTTACTAAAAATTATGAAAATTCTCAAAGGTTCCTTCAAAGAATAGATGCAGCAGCTGTATATATTAATGCATCAACAAGATTTACTGATGGTGAGGAATTTGGATTTGGGGCAGAAATAGGTATAAGTACTCAAAAGCTTCATGCAAGGGGTCCTATGGGATTAAATGAATTAACAACAACAAAATATATAATTTATGGTAATGGTCAAATTAGATAGTCATAAGGATAAATATTAACAAATGAAAATAATTATTGACAATTATATTTCAATAGATTAATATTTACTAAAAATAATATACTGAGGTGAAGATATGGTTCCAGGAATATTAGAGTTTAATAAACAATTTGTTGAAAATAAGGAATATGAGAAATTTATTACAAGTAAGTTTCCTGATAAAAAATTAGCAATAATATCTTGTATGGATACAAGATTAACAGAATTATTGCCAGCAGCTTTAGGATTAAAAAATGGTGATGCTAAAATCATTAAAAATGCAGGTGGAGCTATAGCACATCCTTTTGGTAGTGTTATGAGAAGTTTAATGGTTGCAATTTATGAACTTGGAGTAAATGATATTATGGTAATTGGTCATACCGATTGTGGTGTTCAAGGTTTAAATAGTTCTAAAATGCAAGAAAGAATGATTGAGAGAGGGATATCAAAGGAAGCAATTGACATGGTAGAATACTGTGGAGTTGACTTTGATTCTTGGCTTAAGGGCTTTAATTGTGTAGAAAATTCTGTAGAGGAAACCATTAATATTATTAAAAGGAATCCACTTGTACCAAATGATGTAAATGTATATGGGTATATTATGGATTCAACAACAGGAGAACTAGTTAAAGTTGATTAAAAATTTAGGGGGACATTTTATGGAATTTAAAAATGTAACAGCTGTAAAAAAGGCTAATATATATTTTGAGGGTAAGGTAACCAGTAGAACAATAATATTTCAGGATGGAGAAAGAAAAACCTTAGGTATTATGCTTCCAGGAGATTATGAATTTTCAACAGGAGATAAGGAAGTAATGGAAGTTCTTACAGGATCAATGGATATTAAGATAAGTGGTGAAGATAATTTTACTACGTACAAAGAAGGACAACAGTTTACAGTGCCTGCTAATTCAAAATTTAACTGTGTTGTAGGTGAAATTGCAGATTATTGTTGTTCATATATAAAAGAATAAGTTTTTAAAGGTACAGACTACATGGTTTGTACCTTTTTTATACAAAATATACCTTCCTAAGAACATATTATATTTGTTATACATAAAATACATACAAGAAAGTTATTTATAAAACTATAAATAGGAGGGAAAGGAATGAACTTAAGGGAAGCTGATATTTCATCAAAGGTGCAGGTTGTTGAAATTTTAGCAAGAGGAAGTTTAAGAAGGAGATTTCTTGATCTTGGAATAATAGAAGGTACAAAAATTGAGGTTTTGTTTGAAAGTGCTTTAGGTGATCCTATAGCATATTTAATTAGAGGTTCAATAATTGCAATTAGAGAAGAGGATAGTAGTAAAATACAGGTGAAAGCATTAGCTAAATAATTATAATCAGTAATTATTGGGGGGGTAAATGTTGAAGAGCCTTGTTGCAAAATATGAAATAGCTTTAGCTGGAAATCCTAATGTAGGAAAAAGTACAGTATTTAATGAATTAACTGGGTTAAATCAACACACAGGCAATTGGACTGGAAAGACTGTAGAAAATGCAGTTGGATTTTATGAATATCAAAATGATAAAATAAAGGTTGTTGACTTACCGGGAACTTATTCATTGTTATCAAATTCAGAGGAAGAGGAAATAGCTAGAAATTATATTTGTTTTGAAGAACCAAATTTAATTGTAGTAGTAGCTGATGCTACTTCTTTAGAGAGAAATCTAAATATTTATTATCAAATATCAGAAATTACAGATAATGTTGTTTTATGTGTAAACTTAATTGATGAAGCAATAAAGAAGAAAATTAGAATAAATAAAAGATTACTTGAAAATGAATTGGGTACAAAGGTTATATTTACAGCAGCAAGAAATAACTTGGGAATGGAACAGTTAAAAAACATTATAAAAGAAGAGATTAATGGAGATAAAAGATCTAAGGAAATAAGATATTCTAATATTATTGAAGAGGCATTGATAAAAATATCTAAAATAATAAAAATAGATAATAATAAATTAATTGATGAAAAAAAATTAAGGTGGATATCTCTTAGGTTATTAGAGGGAAATGTAAATATAGTACAGATAATTGTAAAAAGGTATAGTATTAATGAGAATATAATAAATAGCATTAATAAGATTAGAAATGACGTATTAAAGAAAACCAATAGGCCTATAGGAGATTTAATAGTTGAAAATATAGTAAATATATCTGAAGATATTGCAAATAAGGTTGTGAAAAGTGAAGATAATATAACAAATATGCAAAGAAGAATTGACAAAATTTTAGTCTCTAAGAAATATGGGATACCTGTTATGATGTTACTGTTTTTATTAATTTTATGGATTACAATAACCTTAGCCTACTATCCATCACAACTTTTATCAGGCTTTTTTTCATGGCTTGAAGGGTTAATAAGAACGGGCTATATATACCAAATGTTGCCCTTATGGTTAAGTGGTATATTAATTGATGGAGTATATATAACCTTAGCTTGGGTTATATCAGTTATGTTACCACCAATGGCGATATTTTTTCCAATGTTTACTTTGCTAGAGGATTTAGGATATTTGCCTAGAATAGCATTTAATTTAGATAGATGCTTTAAAAAATGTGGATCATGTGGGAAGCAAGCCTTAACAATGTGTATGGGTGTTGGATGTAATGCAGTTGGGGTCACAGGATGTAGAATTATTAATTCTAAAAGGGAAAGGTTAATTGCAATTTTAACTAATTCTTTTATGCCTTGTAATGGAAGGTTTCCCACCTTAATAACCATATCAAGTATTTTTTTAGGTGGGGGAATTGCCATATCTTCAGGAAATATAATAGCTTCAGTATCTGTAACTTTAATTATATTAATAGGTATATTAATGACTTTAATTATTTCTAAGATATTATCAAGTACAATATTAAAGGGAATACCATCAAGCTTTATATTAGAATTGCCACCCTATAGAAAACCCCAAATATTAAAAACCTTAGTAAGAGCATTATTTGATAGAACTATAAAGGTGTTAGGACGAGCGATTGCAGTTGCAGCACCAACAGGAGCTGTAATTTGGATTTTTGCTAATATTAAATTAGGGGATACAAGTATACTTGTTTATGTGGCTAATGTTTTACAACCTTTTGGGGAAGCAATAGGGTTAGATGGATATATAATTCTAGGTTTTATATTAGGGTTACCTGCTAATGAAATTGTAATGCCTATAATTATAATGAGTTATTTAAAAGCACCTACAATGCTAGAAATTAATAATTTGGCAAATTTAAAGACTTTATTAGTTGAAAATGGATGGACTATTTTAACTGCTATAAATATGTTAATTATGTGTTTAATGCACTATCCTTGTGGTACTACTCTATGGACAATAAAAAGGGAAACAGGTAGTATAAAATGGACAGTGATTGCATTTTTGATACCAACTATTATTGGGGTTTCAATATGTTTCTTAATTAAACAAATTTATAATTTAATTTAATAGGTAGCTTGTGATAAAAAAGATATTAACAAATAATTTTATAAGGAATGAGTAATTTGGAAAAGTATACTTTAATAACAGGTGCAAGTGAAGGAATAGGTTTAGAGATGGCAAAATTATTTGCTTTAGATAAAAATAATCTAATTCTTGTTGCTAGAAATGAATTTAACTTAATTAATATAAAACAATCTTTTGAAAAGAAGTATGGTATATGTGTAAAAATATTAAGCTTAGATTTTGCATTACATAATTCATGTGAAAAATTAATTGAGTATGTAAGTGAAAATAATATAATTGTAGATAATTTAATTAATAATGTTGGTATTGGTTCCTTTGGAGATTTTATTAATTCTTCAGATGGGTTTGAGGAGGAAATTATTAATATAAATATTAGAACATTAACGATAATATCAAAGTTCTTTTTAAGGGATATGATAAATAGATGTGAAGGCAGAATATTAAATGTAGCCTCTACAGCTGCATTTATTGGTGGACCTAAGATGGCAATTTATTATGCAACTAAGGCATATACATTATCTTTGTCTGAGGCATTGTTTGAAGAGGCAAAGCCTTATGGGGTATTAGTAAGTTGTTTATGCCCAGGAGCTATTAATACTGGTTTTCAAAACAAAGCTGGTATAATTAAGGCAAAGTCTTCAAAAATACTTATGATGGATTCAAAAAGGGTGGCAAAAATCGCTTATAGCAGGTTTAATAAGGGAATAGCAATAATAATTCCGGGTATTCTTAATAAAATATTAGTTTTATTAAATAAGCTTATGCCAAGGTCTATAAGCCGTAAAATGGTTTTAAAAAGTAATAAGCATTAGGGGGTAACAATGGATAATATATTTGAAGGATATGTATTAGTATCAGACATGGACGGAACTTTGATAAATAGTGAAAAAATAATTTCTAAAGAAAATTTAAGGGCAATAGACTATTTTTGTAATAGGGGTGGAAGGTTTACTGTAGCCACAGGAAGAATGGTTAGAGCTACAAAGAAATATATTGATTTTAATCTTAGCTTGCCTGTAATACTTCATAGTGGGGCTAAAATTTATGATTTAAAACATAGCAGAGATATAGTTGAAATTCCATTGGAGGATAAGGTAAAGGAGGTTTTAAAGAAAATTAAAAGTGAGAGAAAGAGTATAGGAATAGAGATTTATCATAATGAAAAGGTATATGTGTATAATCCATGTAGATTTACAAAGAGGTTTGTTGAAAATGGTTATGAATACCCAGAGAATGTACCAGACAATGTTTGGAGGGATAAATGGACCAAAGTTCTTCTTCTAGGTGAAAGGGAGGAGCTTGATGAAATTGAGGAAATTTACAATAAGGAGTATGGATTTTTGAATTATCTTAGAAGTGGAGAAAACTTTTTGGATTTAATTAATGTAAATGCTTCAAAAGGACATGCACTAAAGAAGGTAATTGAAATGTATAACCTTGATAAAGATAGGATTATAGCAGTTGGTGATAATATGAATGATGAAGAATTACTAAAGGAGGCAACCTATGGATTTTGTGTTGAAAATGCAGATAAAAGATTGTTTTCAGTTGCAGATTATGTAGCACCAAGTAATGATAATTCACCAATAATGTACATAGTTAAATGGTTAGAAGAAAAAATTAATAATAAGTGAATTAAAAATACCAGTTTTACCAATACTATAGAAAAAGACAAAGGAGTATTGTGTATGAACTGGTTTTTGTATAATGTTATTAATTTTGTGTTATATTCTTTTTTAGGATGGGTTCTTGAAAAAGCATATTGTTATTACACAACAAAATCCCTAAGGAAGGATGGATTTTTGGTGGGTCCCTTTAAACCAATGTATGGTGTTGCAATGGGGATTTTGATATATCTTTACTACAATTTAGGTGTTAAGGGACCTTTGTTTATATTATTATGTTTATTAATTACTACAATCATTGAATTTTTGGCGGGATATTTACTAAAAGAAATATTCAATTTAAAATATTGGGATTATAGCAATCTTAATTTAAATTTTAAGGGTATTGTATCCTTAAGGTTTTCTTTGTATTGGGTAATTTTATCCTTTTTTGTTGTTAAATATATTCAGCCAATATTTCAAAGTATAATTATAAGTTTGCAAAACATAACAATTATTCTAACGATTATAATATTAATCTATATATTTGTTGATTTCATAAGAACCCTAAGTTTAAACATCAGTTAATCGTCCTTTAGATTTAAAGTGATTAATTAACTTTTCAGGTTCATTCATAATAAGTTCCTCTGGAAAGTTAATAGATTTAAGCATGTTAATAGATTCTTCAAATTTACCAATGGTAAAGCAAATATGAGAATCTGATGTACAGATAATCTTAACATTATTATCCATGCAAAGCTTAGCTATCTTTAAACAATTATCAAAACTACCAATTCTTGACTTACCCAAAATAGAGGAGTTGTTAATTTCAATCATTATGTTTTTTTCTTTAACCTTATCTATTATTTTTTCATAGTCTAATTGGTAAATTGGATTTCCTAAATGACCTAATATCTCAACCTTTTCATTTAAGTCAATTGTATTTAAAATTGCATTAGTGTTTTCTTCCATTGATAAAGGCTTAAAGACAGGTTCATGAAATGAGGCAATTAGATAATCTAAATGAAGAGTATTTTCAGGTAATAAATCAAGGTTTCCCGCAGTATCTAAAATATTTGCTTCACATCCCTTTAGTAATAAAACATTGTTAATTGTTCTTGGTACTACCTTGAAATTTTCAAAATACCATCTATGAGGGGCATTTGGCATTGCAGGACCATGTTCTGAAGTACCAAGAATCTTTATACCATTTTCAACACAGTAGTTTATATTTTCCATTAATGTTGTATAAGCATGCCCACTAACAACTGTATGGGTATGTAAGTCAGATGAATAGTTCATAAAAGGCCTCCTTAAAGTATAATATATTTATTATTATACCCTTGATTGAAATAATTATAAAAACAAAATATACCACTTGACATGGAATATTACATTAATTAAAATAGATAGAAGAGAAAAAAATTAATACACACTTTAACTTAGTCCAGAGAGGCTAGAAGGGAGTAAAATTTATGGTAAAATTATACAATTTTAAAAAGAATTTTGTTTTTATAAGACATAAATTAAATAATTATACTAATAATAGTAGGATAGTGGGGAGAACAGTATATCTGTAGCTCTTTATTGTCCTTTTCTTTTAATCAATTTTAAGTATGGCAAAATAGGTTTTATATACATACATATAGGAGGAATAACCATGAAAGCAAAGCTTATATTAGAAAATGGTATGGAGTTTGAAGGTAAGGCCTTTGGACATTTAAAGGATAGCGTTGGTGAGGTAGTATTTACAACTGGTATGACAGGATACCAAGAAGTATTAACAGACCCATCGTATTATGGCCAAATTGTTACAATGACATATCCTTTAATAGGTAATTACGGAATAAATCTTGAGGACATGGAATCAAATGGTCCTAAGGTTAAGGGATTTATTGTTAGAGAAAAATGTAATATGCCAAACAATTTTAGATGTGAATTAGAGCTTGAAACATATTTAAAGGCACATAAAATAGTAGGGCTTGAGGGAATTGATACAAGAGCATTAACAAAGGTTTTAAGAAACAATGGAACTATGAAGGGCATTATAGCCTTAGAAGAATTAGATACAGAAACAGTAAAGGAAAAGTTAGATAATTATTCTAATAAAAATGCTGTAAGCCAAGTAACAACAAAAAAGGTATATACAATAGAAGGAAAAGGAAAACATATTGCAATCTTAGATTTTGGAATAAAAAACAATATATTAAGATGCTTCAAAAAGAGAGGATGCAAATTAACAGTATTCCCTGCAAATACAACAGCAGAGGAAGTTCTATCTGTAAATCCAGACATGGTATTTTTATCAAATGGACCTGGAGATCCAATGGATTTACCAGAAGTAATTGAAAATATTAAAAAGATGGTTTCAGCTAAGCCAATAACAGGAATATGTTTAGGACATCAATTATTAGCTTTAGCTTTAGGTGGAGAAACTAAAAAGCTTAAGTTTGGACATAGAGGATGTAATCATCCAGTTAAGGATTTAGAAACAAATAAGGTATCAATTACATCTCAAAATCATGGTTATGTTGTAGAAAAGTTACCAGAGGATATGGTAATAACTCACACAAACATTAATGATGTAACTGTTGAAGGGATGAAACATAAAACATTACCTATATTCTCTGTTCAATTCCATCCAGAGGCATGTTCAGGACCACAGGATAGTGAATATATATTTGATAAATTTATGGAATACACATTATAGGAGGTAGGATAATATGCCATTAAATAAAGATATAAAAAAGGTTTTAGTTATAGGGTCTGGACCAATTATTATAGGTCAGGCAGCAGAATTTGATTATTCTGGTACACAAGCATGTGAAACTTTAAAGCAAGAAGGTATAGAAGTTGTTTTAGTTAATTCTAACCCTGCTACAATTATGACAGACAGAGAAGTAGCAGATAAAATATATATAGAACCACTTACAATTGAATTTATTGAAAAAGTAATAGCAAAGGAAAGACCAGATAGTTTACTTACTGGAATGGGAGGTCAAACAGGACTTAACCTTGCAGTTGAATTAAGTGACAAGGGAATTTTAGATAAATATAATGTTAAGATAATAGGTACTTCAATTAATTCAATTAAGGAAGGGGAAGATAGAGAGCTATTCAGAAATATGATGAATAGAATTAATGAACCTGTAATTGAATCAGAAATAATTACTGATATGGAAAATGGCTTAGCTTATGCAAGAAAAATAGGATATCCAGTAATAGTAAGACCGGCATATACCCTAGGTGGAACTGGTGGTGGAATTGCAAATGATGAAAAAGAATTAACAGAAATATTAGAGTCAGGATTGCAATTAAGCACAATAGGTCAGGTACTTCTTGAAAAATCAGTTAAGGGATGGAAAGAAGTTGAATATGAGGTAATGAGGGATTCCTATGGAAATTGTATTACAGTATGTAATATGGAAAATATAGATCCAGTAGGAATACATACAGGTGATAGTATAGTTGTGGCTCCATCACAAACACTATCAGATAAAGAATACCAAATGCTTAGAACAGCTTCAATTAACATAATCAATGCAGTTGGTATTGAAGGTGGATGTAATGTTCAATTTTCATTAAATCCTAATTCCTTTGAATATGCAGTAATTGAAATTAACCCTAGAGTTTCTAGAAGTTCTGCTTTAGCATCTAAGGCAACAGGATATCCAATAGCAAAGCTTGCTACAAAGATTTCACTTGGATATGGTTTAGATGAAATAGTTAATGCAGTTACAGGTAAAACTTATGCTTGTTTTGAACCAGCTCTTGATTATGTAGTATGTAAGATACCAAAATGGCCATTTGACAAGTTCTTTGGTGCAGATAGGGAGCTTGGAACAAAGATGATGGCAACTGGTGAAATAATGGCTATAGGATCAAACCTTGAGCAGGCATTATTAAAGGGGATTAGAAGCTTAGAAATTGGTAAATACTCTTTAGACCATCCAAAGTTTAAAGAATTAAGCATGCAAGAGCTTAAGGAAAGAGTAATGGCACCAGATGATGAAAGACTATTTGCCTTAGCAGAAATGCTTAGACGTGATTATAGAGTAGATAGAGTTGCTAAAATAACAGGGATAGATATATTCTTTATTGAGAAGTTTAAATGGATTGTTGAAGAAGAACAAAGATTAAAATTAAGCAAAATAGATGACTTAGATAAGGAATGGTTACATAGTCTTAAGAAAAAAGGTTTCTCTGATAAGGCTATAGCAGATATGCTTAAGGTTTGTCCAGAGGATATTAATAGACTTAGAGACATATGGAACATAAAACCAAGCTATAAAATGGTTGATACCTGTGCAGGTGAATTTGAAGCTGTATCTCCATATTATTATTCAACCTATGAGCAATATGATGAGGTTCAGGTTTCAAATAATAAAAAGGTAGTGGTTATTGGTTCAGGGCCAATTAGAATAGGTCAAGGAATTGAATTTGATTATGCATCTGTTCACTGTGTAAAATCATTAAAGAAGCTTGGAATAGAAACTGTAATTATTAATAATAATCCAGAAACAGTAAGTACAGACTTTAATATATCTGATAAATTATATTTTGAACCATTAACTGAAGAAGATGTATTAAACATCATTGAAAAAGAAAATCCAGATGGAGTAATTCTTCAATTTGGTGGTCAAACAGCTATAAAGCTTGCTAATTTCTTAAAGGAAAAGAATATTGCAACACTTGGAACAACAGCAGAACAAATAGATATGGCTGAAGACAGAGAAAAATTTGATGAATTATTAGAAAAGTTAGATATTGCAAGACCAAAGGGTAAGGGAATATGGTCTCTTGAAGAAGGGCTTGAAGAGGCAAGAAGATTAAAGTTCCCAGTTTTAGTTAGACCTTCTTATGTAATTGGTGGTCAAGGAATGGAAATAACCCATGATGAAGAAGAATTAACTTTCTATCTTAAAAATGCATTTACAAAGGATAAGAAGAATCCAATATTAATAGATAAATACTTAATGGGTAGAGAAATAGAAGTTGATGCAATTTCAGATGGCGATAATGTATTAATTCCTGGAATAATGGAACACTTAGAAAGGGCTGGGGTTCACTCAGGAGATAGTGTTACTATGTACCCAAGCCAAAATATTAGCAAGGAAATAAAAGATAAGGTATTAGAATATACTAAAAAGCTTGCATTAGAAATTGGAATAAATGGAATGATAAATATTCAATTTATTGAATTTGAAGGGCAATTATATGTAATTGAGGTAAACCCAAGAGCTTCAAGAACAGTACCTTATATTAGTAAGGTAAGTGGAGTTCCAATAGTAGATATTGCAACAAGGGTTATGTTAGGTGCAAAACTTGTTGATTTAGGTTTTGGAATAGATGTATATAAAGAACCAACAGATATAGTGGCTGTAAAGGTGCCTGTATTCTCAACTCAAAAGCTTCCAAATGTTGAGGTTTCTCTAGGACCTGAAATGAGATCAACAGGAGAAGTATTAGGTGTTGGTAGAACACTAAATGAAGCATTATATAAAGGATTTATAGCAGCAGGAATGTTACCAGGTAAGGGAGATATTTTAGCAACTATAGATAAGCACAACAAAGCAGAATTTTTACCATTAGCTCTTAGATTGTCAAAAATGGGATATAAGTTTATTGCAACAGAGGGTACAGCTAAATTATTGCAAGATGCAGGTGTAGATGTACGTTGTGTGAGAAAACTTGAAGAGGATAAACCAAATATTTTAGATATAGTTAAAAATAAGGAAGTAGATTTAGTTATAAACACTCCAAGTAAGGCAAATGATTCTAAAAGAGATGGTTTCTTAATTAGAAGAACTGCTGTTGAAAGAAATATAGGAGTAATAACAGCCTTAGATACCTTTAGAGCTATTGTAGATGTTAAAGAAGAAGGGCTTGAAAATAATAAAGATTTAGAAGTATTTAACCTAGGAAAATAATAAATAGACCTATTAGTGAATTTTGCTAATAGGTTTTTTTTTATTCTATAGGAAACTATAATAAAACGAAATCTGTGGATAACTCTGATAAATAGTATAAATACATAGTCTGCGAAGGAGATTTAAAAATGTAGTGACACCAAATATGTTAAGAGTTACTCATAGGCATAGTGTATTTACCATTCCAGATATGCTTCGAAATTATTTATAGAACTTGTTTTTTTCTCGCCTTCAGTCTTTATTTCAGTCATATTTTTATAAACATAAGAAGGTTCCTTATATTTAATTTTTAGTATATCTTTCGTTTTCTGTTTGTCAGTAATAATTTGTAAATCGTCATTTAGATCATCATCTTTCATAAGCTTATTAGACGTAGTAGTTTTTTAGAATCCGTAGACGCTTCTGTTTTAATACTATGTGAGTATCCATAAATTGATACTATACTTAAAGCAGTTATAAGCCCTATAGCTAAAATAAATTTATTTTTCTTCAAGTTTATTCCCTCCTTGTATATTTATTTTACAGATATTTATATTATCGATAATTAATTTGTAAACTTTATATATATTTTGGATAAAAGATACATAATGAAAAGATATTGTTAATCTATTTCTATTTATTTTGACTTTCATTCTTTCCAAAGCAAAGGTGAGATTATATTGAATATTTCAAGGTTAGCTAAGGCTTTAAGCTGCGACAGTACAATCAATGTCGTCAACTTAGTAGTTTAAGCTACGTAAAAACAATTTGAAATTAAATTATTTTTGCTTAATACATATTGACATAAGAACTAATGTTCCTTATAATAAAGATATACAAACGAATGTTCTTTATGAGGGGTGTTATTATGAAAAATGATATTTTTGTAAAATTAAATTTTAAAACCATAGGTGAAATAAAAAGCTTAATAGTAGACAAGGGTAATGCAAAGGCAATTAATGATAGATACATAATGTGTGCAGGTAAACATAATAAGGATGGATGGACAATTATATTTAAAACTAATAGTTATAGTGAAGCAGAATCAATTATACAGGGTGCTCAAAAAAAGAATTACAATATAAAACCATTAATACATAATGTTCAGGATGAAGATAAATTAGAGTTATTTCCTATGAGAAGAGAGTACAGACAGGTTGTATAATATAAAATAGGCTCACACTACTTTGAAGTAGTGTGAGCCTTAATAATAATTAAATATCTAGTAAGTTTTTCTTATATGCTGTATAAAGATTTCTTAATTGTTCCATCTTTTCTTCAGCTTCTAAATAAAGGTTTGAAGCCTCATCATACTTTTTATTAGTTACAGCGTTTTTAATTCGTGTAAAAATACTTAATGAAGTATAAGTATCCTTCATTAATATGTGTCTTAATTCATCTATCTTCATCCAATTTGATACATCAAGGTCTAAGGCTTTATCTAATGAATGAAGTTGTTTGCAACCTCTAACTTCATCTATAAATCCATTTATAACCCTTACACTTATTTCAGTAGTCCATTTTTGAAGAGCACCAATTTTATAACTATTAATTATTTGGTCAGTCATAACTGAATTTCTCTTAAGTACCTGAAGTTTATCAGGGTAAGCATCTATAGCAACTAAATTTTCATATACAGTAGATGGAGCTTTTCCAAAGAAACTATCCCTTTCTTCATCAGTAAAATGTTCAAATACATCTTCTTCACTTCTGTAAGCTCTGCTATCTTCAAGATAATCAGCCTTATCACCAGCATTTTTAGATAATTCTGCTAAAAGCTCAGTTTCGTCTTTATTGCTATTAACCGCATAGATAATACCATCTAACATAGCTAGGTATGAAACAGCCATTGTTATATAAACATTCGAATGTGGATTAGGTGAACGTAATTCAAATCTAGTAGCTAAAGGGCTAGCTAAATCTCTAATTAGGCCAACTAAAACAGATCTATTCCTTGATGGATTACTTGGGCTAAGACCTAATGAGGTTACAATACAAATAGGAGCCTCAAATCCTGGTCTAAGTCTTTTTAGGGAATTGTTAGTTGCAGAAATAAATGGATTCATTACTTCATAATTTTTAAGAATTCCCATAATAGCACCATATCCTATAATGCTTAGGAAGTCTTCTTTAGTAGCTTGGAATAAGTTAATTCTTTTTCCACTTTTTAATTTTAAACTAACACCTAAATGTACATGCATACCAGAACCAGCAATACCATCAAGAGGTTTTGGCATAAATGTTACTTCTAAACCATTGCTTCTAAAAATTTCTTGGACAATTATTTTTGCAAAGGATTCATTATCTGCAGTTTGAATTGCATCAGAATATTTCCAATCAACTTCAAGTTGTTCCATAATGTGATTGAAGTTACCAGATGAATCAAGTTTAGCTGGAACACCACCAACTTCTTTGTGACCCATTTCAGGTTCAAAGTCGTATAATTTCATGGCTTTTAGGGTTTGTTCTAAACCTGTTCTTACAACACCTTTACTTCTATTCCAGTAATGCTCAAGTAACACTTCAGATGTAGATAGAGCGTCTATTTCTGCAACA
>CAMNZV010000002.1 GCA_946575275.1 uncultured Clostridium sp.
AATGTGGCTCGATAGCTCAGTCGGTAGAGCAGAGGACTGAAAATCCTCGTGTCCCTGGTTCGATTCCTGGTCGAGCCACCAGGTATGGCGCTATAGCCAAGTGGTAAGGCAGAGGTCTGCAAAACCTTTATCACCCGTTCAAATCGGGTTAGCGCCTCCATAGTGTGAGTATAGATAAAATCAGCATTTAAGCGATTTTATCTATACTTTTTTTTATTGCTGTACATGTTTTTTTTTTGCTTAATTTAATAAATTATCATTAAAAATCAATAGTTTGTTCTCATAATTAAAAGAAGCCTTTGCACCTATTGGAATTGTTAGGTTAGGATAAGAATGACCAAAAGGAAAGCCAAGTATTATAGGGATGTTAAAGTTCATTAATCTATCAATAATTACTTTTTCATAAAGAAAGTTATTTTTATTTGAAAAATAACCAGTTATTATTCCTGAACATTTTTTTATTATTTTTGAATTAATTAATTGTGTAAGTAATCTATCAATAACATAGGGAGATTCATTTACATCTTCTAGTAATAATATAGGGTCATTAGGAATAGAAAGGTAGTCACTACCAATCATTGAGCATAATACGGTAAGATTACCGCCGACTAAAGTACCAGTAAAGGATTTGCCATTAATATAGGATAAAGAATTAAGATTATTTAAATTGTATTTTAAATCAGGTGAATTTGTTGTAATCATATTTAAAAAGGAATATAAAGTTACTCTATCAAGAAAGTTAGAATTTATCATAGGTCCGTGGAAGGTTATGAGACCAAGAGCTGAAAAGTAATTAAGCAGAACAGTTATGTCACTATAGCCACAAAAAAACTTGGGATTATTTATGATTACACTAGGATTAAGGTAATCTAATACTCTAATTGAACCATATCCACCACGAAGACATACTATACCATCTACAGATTTATCTAAAAACATTTCTTCAATATCTTTGCACCTTTGAATATCATCACCTGCAAAAAGATTATTTTTGCAATATATAGAATTACCAAGTTTTATTTTAAATCCAAGATTAAGAAAGTTATCAATGTTTCTTTTAATTATATCTTTATTATCTTTGGAAGCTGGGGCAACAATACCTATAATTGAATTTTTAGAAAGGGCTTTTCCTTTTAACATAAAATTACTCCTAAATAGTATAGTCTATTCTTGTAATTCATTAAATATTATTTGAATTTGTCTTTTCTAAATAAGAAGAAAGCAACAACAAGACAAACACAAGTTATTAAAGATAATATTGTTATAAAAGGAATTGGATTTTGAGTAAATTCTTCTGTAAGTGGAAGTGGAACGTTCATTCCATAAATACCAGATATAATAGTTGGTATTGCCATAAGTATGGTAATTGATGCCAGCATTTTCATAACTAAATTTAAGTTGTTTGAAATAACAGAGGCAAAGAAATCCATTGTACTAGCTAAAATATTACTATATATTTCAGTCATTTCTATGGCCTGTTTATTTTCAATAATTACATCCTCTAAAACATCTTTATCATCTTCATATTTTTGCATTATATCAAGTTTAAGCATTTTTTCAAGGGTAATCTCATTTGCTTTTAATGATGTTGAAAAATAAACTAATGATTTTTCAAGTGAATGTAATTGAATTAATTCACGATTTTTCATAGATCTATGTAATCTTTTTTCGATCATAAGACTTTTTTTATCTATTTGTCGTAAATATATAAGATAATAACTAGCAACTCTATTTAGTATTTGCAGTATAAATCTAGACTTTTTAAATGTAAAAAATGATTTAACCTTGTTATTAATGAAATCTGTTAATATCTTACTATTCTTAAGACAAATAGTTATTATATGATTTGGTGTATGTATAATAGCTAGAGGATAGGTATCGTATGTTAAAGAGTTATCTTCCATTTCAGTAAAGGGTATATCCACAATAACTATTATTATATTATCTTCAATATCAATACGAGAAGTTTCCTCATCATCTAGAGGTGCCCTTAATATTTCTATAGGAACTTCAGCCTTTTTTGATATTAAAATTAATTCTTCTTCAGATGGAGAAATTAAATTAATCCAACAATCTTGCTCAACCTTGTCTAATAGTTTTAATTCTGACATCTTGTCATCAATAGATTTAAATATTTGTATCATAAATGCCACCTCCATACATTATATTATACTATAAATTAGCTATTGTAAAATAATAATGTAAATGGCAAGTGGCTTTATTTAATTCTAATTATTTTTATAGAAATCATTTCTTACTTCGGCAAGTAAAGAATCCTTAATTATTAAATCACAGCCTGTATAAGCTAGGGCTAAGGAAGCTTTTTTTATTTGCTCAAGGGCATAAGGTTTAATTGTACATTCTTTAAAGTCGGCTGTTCCATATTTTACATTTGGGTTATCTGTTATTCCTATATATGAATGTATAGAAGGTACAATTTTACTTACAGTACCTATACTTAAGCCAGCTCTAATATTTCTTGGTTCTTTTATATCAATTATTCCACATTCCTTAAGATTGTGACTAAAAATTCTGTTTAAAACTTTATTGGTTTGTAATTCTTCATTTGGCTGTTCATATAGGGTAATAGTATAGTTAACCTCTGTAAGCTTTGATATATATAATATTATATTTCTAAGTTTATTTTCTAAAGTGGTTGTAGATATTGCGTTATTTGATCTAATGTAAAATTTTGCAGATGCAATATCTGGTATTATGGAGGGGGTATTTCCACCTTCTGAAATAACATAGTTAATATCAGAATCTTTAGGAAAGCATTTTGAAAGAGAATTAATTGTATTTATTGTAAGTAATAATGCATCTAATGGAGTATATTTATTATTATTTAAAAAGGAAAGTTCAGAATTCCCTTTAAAGCTAACCTCTAGAGCAGTTATTGCATAAGAGGTACCACTTTCAGCTGTACTTGTTGATGGGTGACATTCCATAACAACATCAATATCATCAAATACCCCTTGTTTTGTTAATGTTATTTTTGAACCACCTAAATACTCTCCAGGACAACCAATTAGAATAACTGAGCCGCCAATTTCAGTTATTATATTTCCTAAAGTAAGGGCTGCAGCAAGAGAGGTTGATGTAAGCAAATTATGACCTGTTATGTGCCCTTTGTTAATAACAGCATCATACTCACAAAGAAAGCATATCTTAGGGTGGGCAGAGCCCTTTTTTGCCATAAAGCAATTTGGAATATTAAGAAAGTTTTCTTCTGTTATAAAATTATAATTGTTTAGAATATTAATAATATATTTTGAGGCATTATATTCTTTAAAACTTTCCTCAGGGTTATTATATAGGTATTTACAAAGTTCAGATATTTCATCTTCAATACTGTTTAAAAAAGATATTAATTTTTGTTTCATGTTTTTCCCTCCTAAAAAGGCATTTTATATAGTTTGCTCAAAAATTATAAAAATATTTATATTATAAAATATAAAGTTTCAATACATGGTATATGGTATAATGTAATATAAATTAATATTACGAAAGAGGTTTGTATGTTATGAAAAAAGGATTTTTCATTACCATTGAAGGTGGAGAAGGTTCAGGGAAAAGTACATTAATAGATATGATTTATAAATGGCTTATTGATAATAAGATTGATTCCATTAAAACTAGGGAACCTGGTGGAATTAAAATATCTGAAGAAATAAGAGGCATAATATTAGATTCTAATAATACTAGCATGGATGGAAAAACTGAGGCTTTGCTATATGCAGCTTCAAGGAGGCAACATCTTGTTGAAAAGGTAATGCCAGCATTAGGTGATGGAAAGATAGTTTTATGTGATAGATTTATAGATTCTTCTTTGGCTTATCAAGGTCATGCAAGAGGTATTGGTATAGATAGTATTCTAGAATTAAATAAATTTGCAATAGATAAATGTATGCCAGATTTAACAATTCTATTAGATATAGACCCTGAAATAGGTCTTAAGAGAATCAATAAGGATAGAGATAGGGAAGTAAATAGAATTGATTTAGAGAAAATTGAATTTCACAATAAGGTTAGAGAAGGATATAAATTAGTATATAATAACAATAAAAACAGAATAAAAATAATAGATGCAAATAAAGATATTGAATTAGTATTTAATGAAGTAATTAAAATACTTAAGGAATATATTATATAGAATATTTATGATAAAATATAATTATCCTAAAAATGGTATGGAGGCAAAAATGAAATTAATTATTGCAGTTGTTCAAGATGATGATTCAGAGGAACTAGTTAAGAGATTAACAGAAAATAGATATGGGGTTACTAAACTTGCAACAACAGGTGGTTTTTTAAAGGCAGGAAACACTACCTTAATGATAGGTGTTGCAGAGGAAAAAGTAGATGAGGTAATTAATATAATTAAAAGTATTTGTGAAAAAAGAAAAGAAGTAGTAGTTTCATCTACAACCTTTTCAGGAGACACAGGTTCTTATATGCAATATCCCATAGAGGTTGAGGTTGGTGGGGCAAATATATTTGTTGTTGATGTAGATAAATTTATTAAGTTATAATAGTATATAGAGGTGGTATAGTGCTTGAGTTTATTGGATTTTCGAAAATAATAGATGGTTTTATATCAAGAATAAATAATAACAAGCTTTCTCATGCTCATTTAATCATAGGTCCAGATGGTATTGGAAAGAGTATTATTGCAAGAAGATTTGCACTTAGTATTCTTGAAAAAACTAAGGATATAGAATATGCTGATATTATTAACTTTAGAAAAGTTAAGGCATCCTTTGGGGTAGATGATGTTAGAAGAATAATAGAAGAAGTAAATAAAAAGCCCTTTGAGGGTGATAAGAAGGTAATTATAATCCATGAGGGTAGTAAAATGACACCTCAAGCACAAAATGCATTACTTAAAACTATTGAAGAGCCCCCAAAGGGAGTATATATAATAATCTTAAGTGAAAGCTTAGAATCTTTGTTAGACACTATTAAATCTAGAAGTCAAATTTATAAATTAACACCACTTAATAAGGAAGAAATGAAAATATATCTAAACAAAATCAATGTTACTGATGAAAAAGAAATTAAATTGGCATTGGCATATAGTGAAGGGATTCCAGGTAGGGCAAAAGAGGTATTATATAATAAGGAAATAGGAGAACTAAGAAATATTTCACTTAGTCTTTTAGTTGATTTATCAAAAGGTGATAGTTTGAAGGTATTAGCATATGAATCAAGACTTAATAAATTTAAAGATGAAAAAGAACAATTTATTAGGATATTATTATCCTTTATAAGAGATATAATTATTAATAAGGAAATTAAAAATGAAGATAGAACAATTAATATTGATAAATATTCAGAGATAAGTGAATTGGCAAAAGAAATGTCATATAAAAGATTAAATAATATGATATTAAATATAGATGAAACTAGGAGACAATTTAATAATAATGTTAGCTATTTAGCAGGAATTAGCATGATGCTAATAAATTTTTTGGAGGATTAAATAATGGTAAATATAGTTGGAATTAGGTTTAAAAGTGCAGGGAAGATATATTATTTTGATCCTAATGATTTAGATATAAAAAAAGAGGACTATTTAATAGTAGAAACTGCAAGAGGTATAGAGTTTGGAGAATGTGTTATTGGAATAAAGGAAGTAGAAGAAGATAGTATTGTAGCACCTTTAAAGCGTGTATTAAGAATAGCAGATGACCAAGATATTATAAAACACAAAGAAAATAAAAATAAAGAAAAGGATGCTTTTGAAACTTGTATTGAAAAGATTAATATGCATAATCTTGAAATGAAATTAATAGATGTTGAATATACCTTTGATAATAATAAAGTTATATTTTACTTTACAGCAGATGGTAGGATTGATTTTAGAGATTTAGTTAAGGATTTAGCAACAGTATTTAAAACAAGAATAGAGCTTAGGCAAATAGGCGTAAGGGATGAAGCTAAAATGATAGGCGGACTTGGTCCATGTGGAAGACCTTTATGCTGTACATCATTTTTGGGTGACTTTGCATCAGTTTCAATAAAGATGGCAAAGGAGCAAAACTTATCCTTGAATCCAACTAAAATATCAGGTATATGTGGTAGATTAATGTGTTGTTTAAATTACGAACAAGAAACTTATGAAAAAATACGAAAAAATCTACCTAAGGTTGGATCAATAGTTAAAACAGAGGATGGAAATGGAGAAGTGATTAGTAATAATATAGTAAAAGAATGTGTTAAAGTAAAGCTTAGAAAAAATGATGAGGATTTTGTAGGAGAATTTAAAATAGGAGATATTGAACTTATAAAAGGACATTATGAAGATTTTATAGATGAAAGAAACATTAAACTAGAAGTTGAATCAGAAGAGGATAAAAAGTTAATTAAAAATTTAATTAACGAAAAATAGGAGTGAAAAATGAAATCTAATATAAGAGTTTATCAATTAAATACACAAAATGATATACATAAAATTTCAAAAAGTATTTCTGAATTGGATGGAATAATAGCTTATGAGATTTCTTTAGAAAAGAAGGAAATACAGATTATTTACAATGATAGCTTTTTAAATTTAGATACTATATTAGAAGTTATAGAAAATCTAGGTTATATGGTAATGTAATCATAGTTAGTAAAACTAATAAAAATACTTTAAAAAATTACATAAACATGATAAAATATATGTGAAAGAAAGATATTAAATCTAGGAGGTGTTTATATAATGGCTTATATAATTAAGGATTCATGCGTAAACTGTGGTGCATGTGCTGCAGAATGTCCAGTATCATGTATTTCTCAAGGAGATACTCAATACGATATTGATGCATCTTCATGTATTGATTGTGGAAGTTGTGCAGGAGTATGTCCAGTTGGAGCTCCAGTACAAGAATAGTAAAAAAAACGTCTCTTATGAGGCGCTTTTTTTTTTTTTATAAAAAATTTATTATAATAAATTTTCCTTGAAAAAAACTTAAATTCATATTAATATATAGTTATAAGTCAAAGTAAGTCAAAAACAAAATGAGGTGAAGTTATGGCAAGACTTTCAGATGTAATAGAGAATTTTATTAAAGATATGATTAATAAAAATGAAGGTGAGCAAGTATTAATTCAAAGAAATGAGCTTGCAGATCAATTTAGATGTGCGCCATCACAAATTAATTATGTACTTACTACTAGATTTACATATGACAAAGGATATGTAATTGAAAGCAGAAGAGGTGGCGGTGGGCACATAGTAATTAAGCAAATTACATATGGGGATCCTCAAAGTGAGATAAGAAGTAAAATAATTTATGAAGCTATTGGAGATACAATAACATATCATAATGCATTGTCTGTTATTGGAAATTTATACGATATTGATTTAATAAATGAAAGAGAATTCAAGATAATGAAGATGGCAATAAATGATAGAACTTTATTAGCTGTTCAAGACAAAAATAAATTAAGGGCAGATATATTAAAGGGAATGCTTGTAGCAGTAATTTAAGAAGGGGGAATTAATAATGTTATGTGAAAAGTGTAAACAGAATGCAGCTGTAGTTCATTTTATAAAAGTAATTAATGGAGAAAAAACACAAATATGTTTGTGCGAAGATTGCATGAAAGATGTGAGTAAGAATCCATTGGATTTATTAAATATAGGAAATGATTCTGAAAAATTTAAAAATATTATAGACGAAATATTTAATATAAAGGATACAACAAAGGAAATTAAAATTGATGTAGTTTGTAAAAATTGCAAAACAAGATTTTCTGATTTTAAAGATACAGGGTTACTTGGGTGTCCAGAATGTTATGAAAATTTTTCTGAATTATTAAAACCTGTATTAAAAAAAACACAAGAGGATATAATTTATAAAGGAAAGATTCCAGAAAAAGATAAGGATTATGTTTCAGATAAAAAAGCATTAGATAATCTTGAGATTAACTTAATCAAAGCTATAAATAATGAAGAATATGAATTAGCAGCGGTATTTAGGGATCAGATAAATGAGATTAGAAATGAAATCAAAGGTGAATAATATGAAAAATTGGATAGAATATAATTCAAATAATAGCGATATTGTATTAAATAGTAGTGTTAAAATTCTTAGAAATTTCAAGAATCAGAACTTTCTAAACAAGCAAAGTTTCATAGAGTCAAAGGGAAACATAGATAAAGTATTTGATTTTCTTTCAGGTGAACTTAAAGATGAAAATTTCACATTAATTAAAGTGTCAAAATGGAACAAGGATGAAGCACAAGTTTATTTAGATAAAGAATTGGTAACTAAAGAACTTTTGAAAAAAAGGGATGACGGAGCCTTAATATATAATGAAAGCAACACTTTAAGTTTGTTATTAAATGAAGAAGAACAAATTGGAATAAAGTGCATAAGCGTAGGTCTTGATTTTAATTCAGAATATGAATATGCAACTAAGATAGAAGAATTAATAGGCACAAAATTTAAATATGCCTTTCATCAGGATTTTGGCTTTTTAACAATGAATACAAATCATTTAGGAACGGGTTTAATACTATCTGCAGTTATTCATTTACCAATATTAACATATAACAAAAAAATAGATTCAATTAAAAAGAACTTATTTGAAGAAGGAATTACAATTAAAGCTTTATACGAAGAAGATTCTAAGTGTTATGGAAACTTATATAGTATAAGCAATAAATCAACCTTAGGTAAAAGCGAAGAAGAAATTATATCAAATATGAAAAAATATATATTTGAACTAATAAAAGAAGAAAAAAGAGCAAGAGATGAAATAATATCCAAAAGTGAAATCGACTTACAAGATAGAATACTAAAGTCCTATGGTACATTAAGATATGCAATGAAATTAAATTCTATGGAATCACTTCAAATAATATCTGATGTAATGTTAGGTGTTGAATTAAATATATTAAATTTAGATAAAAAATTAATAAAAGAAATAATAATTATGTCAAGAGATTCAAATATAAGAAGGAAATTTCAAACAAATAAAGAAATTATTAATTATGACGTTGAAAGATGCAACATAATTAAAGAAATATTAAATGAAACTTAGATAAGGGAGGGTTTTAGATGGCTTATGGGAGATTTACAGAAAATGCTCAAAATGTTATAATTACAGCTCAAAAAGAGTCGCAAAATTTCAAACATGGATATATTGGAACTGAACATATACTTCTAGGAATTTTATTTGACAGTGGTTATGGAAAACAATTATTACTAAGATATGGAGTTGAAATAGATAGGGTAAGAAATTTAGTTGAGGATTATATTGGAATGGGTGACAGTATTATGCCAAATGGTGAACTGTTATTAACACCAAGAACAAAGAGACTTTTTGATGAAAGTTTTGTTGAGGCTAAAAAGTTTGGACATATATATGTTAGCCCAGAACATTTATTATTAGCCCTAATTAATCAAGAAGATGGTGTAGCCTACACAATTTTATCTAAACTAAGCTTAGATATAAATCAACTTAAAGCAGAATTATCAAATCATTTGTCAGGCAAGGACCCAGACCAAATAAAAAATGATTCAATTAATACTAACAAAAGCGGAAGACAAAATACTCGTATGCTAAATAAATATAGTAGAGATTTTACACAATTAGCATTAGAAGGGTTATTAGATCCTGTAGTTGGCAGAAAGGAAGAAACTGAAAGGGTTCTTGAAATTCTTTGTAGAAGGATAAAAAATAATCCTTGCCTAATAGGAGAACCGGGAGTTGGAAAAACTGCAGTTATAGAAGGTTTAGCCCAAAGAATAGCAGAGGGTGATGTTCCAGATATAATAGAAGACAAAAGGTTAATAAGTTTAGATATAAGCTCAATGGTTGCAGGTGCAAAATACAGGGGTGAATTTGAAGAAAGATTAAAGAAGGTTATGGAGGAAATAAAAGAAAATAAAAACATTATAGTTTTTATAGATGAGATTCATACAATAATAGGTGCAGGGGGTGCAGAGGGGTCAATAGATGCAGCTAATATTTTAAAACCTGCTTTAGCTAGGGGTGAAATTCAATGTATTGGTGCAACAACTATAGACGAATATAGAAAAAATATTGAAAAGGATTCTGCACTTGAAAGAAGATTTCAGCCAATAACTGTAGAGGAACCATCAAATGAGGATACTCTCTTAATGTTAAAAGGATTAAGGGATAAATATGAAGAACATCATGGTGTAAAAATATTAGATGAAGCCTTAGAGGCAGCAGTTGAATTTTCAGATAGATACATTAGTGACAGGTTTATGCCGGATAAAGCCATTGATTTAATGGATGAAGCTGCAGCAAAACTAAGAATCAATAAATTTGTAACACCACCTAAATTAAAATATATTCAAGATGAAATAGATGGTATAGTAAAAGAAAAACAACAAGCAATTGCAATGCAAGATTTTGAAAAGGCTGCAAGACTTAGAGATAGGGAAAAGGATGCAAGAAATCAATTAGTAGAAAATAAAAAAATATGGAGAACTCAAATTGAAGATGAAAAGGTTCAAGTTACAAGAGAAAATATTGCAAAGGTTGTTTCAGCTTGGACAAAAATTCCTATTGAAAGATTAAGTGAAAAAGAAAGTGAAAAATTAATTAATCTTGAAGATGTACTTCATAAAAGGGTAGTTGGCCAAGAAGAGGCAATAAAAGCTATTGCAAAGGCTGTTAGAAGGTCAAGAGTTGGACTTAGAGATCCAAATAGACCAATTGGATCATTTATGTTTCTTGGGCCTACAGGAGTTGGGAAAACAGAGCTTTCAAAAGCATTAGCAGAAGCTATGTTCTTAGATGAAAAGAATATTATAAGGATAGATATGTCTGAATATATGGAAAAGCATTCAGTATCTAAGTTAATAGGATCTCCTCCAGGATATGTTGGATATGAGGATGGTGGTCAATTAACTGAAGCTGTAAGAAGAAAACCTTTTTCTGTAATATTATTAGATGAAATTGAAAAAGCTAACCCAGATGTATTTAATATTTTACTTCAAATAATGGAGGATGGAAGATTAACTGACTCAAAGGGTAAAGTAATTAATTTTAAGAATACTATAATAATAATGACATCTAATGTTGGAGCCCATACTATAAAAAAACAGAGAACTATGGGATTCAATCATGAGGAAAGCAAGGAAACTGACTATGAAAAAATGAAGGAAAATATTATGAAAGAGCTAAAAGATAGTTTTAAGCCTGAATTTTTAAATAGAGTAGATGAAACTATAGTGTTCCATAAATTAGATGAAAAAGATATGTTATCAATTGTTGATATAATGTTAAAATCTACTTTAGATAGATTAAAAGAAAATAATATAAATCTTAAAGTTAATGATAAATGTAGACAATTTTTAATAAGCAAAGGAAATGATTTGAATTATGGTGCTAGACCTTTAAGGAGAATTATTACAAGAGAAATAGAAGATAAACTTAGTGAAGATATTTTAATGGGAAAAGTCAATGAAGGTGATAGGTTATCAGTAACAGTAGGTAAAAATGGATTGATTTTCAGGGAACTTGCTAAGAAATAATATATTTATATAGGTGAAGAGATAAAACTTCACCTATATTTTTTTATAGGAATTAATAATTCTTTTTTGGGAAAATATAAATATAATATATTAATTAATTAAAAATAATAATTATTGTTTAATAATTGATAAAAACATGATATTATATTTATAGAGGATGTGAGAACGTGAGTAAAGAAAAGAAAAATATAGATTTAGTTATTTTAGGTGGAGGACCAGCAGGACTTACTGCTGCAATATATGCATCTAGAGCAAAGATTAATTTTATTTTACTGGAGAATGGTATATTGGGGGGGCAAGTTAGAAATAGTTATTTAATTGAAAACTATCCTGGGGTAAAAGAAGTAGATGGTGTTGAACTTGCAGATAAAATGCAAGAACAGGCAGAAAGCCTAGGGGCTATAATAGATGAATTTGATCCAGTAGAAAATATTGAAATTAGGGAAGGTAATAATATAATTGAAACTGAAAGTTATATATATATATCTAAAACAGTAATTATTGCAACTGGTGCAGTTCCAAGGAAGTTACCAATACCAAATGAATCTAAATTTGAGGGTAAAGGCATTCATTACTGTGCAGTATGTGATGGTGCTATGTACGAGGGCAAGGAAATTGGAGTTATTGGAGGTGGAAATTCTGCCTTGGAAGAAGCCGTATTTTTAACCAAGTTTGCCAAGACAGTATATATGATTAGACGTTATGATTATTTTAGAGGTGAAAAAAAGCTTATAGAAGAAGCTGAAAATAATGATAAAATAAAAATTTTATATAATAGAGATTTAGTTAATGTAGAAGGTGGTGATTATGTAGAGAAAGGTATTATAAGAGATGAAAACTCTAAGAAAGAAAGTGAATTAAAATTAGATGGAGTTTTTGGATATATTGGAACTGAACCTAAGTCAGATATATTTAAAAATTATATAAATATAAATAAAAATGGTTATATAATAACTGATGAAAAAATGACAACTAACATTAAAGGAGTATATGCAGCTGGAGATATTAGAGAAAAGGAATATAGACAAATAACTACAGCTGTTGCAGATGGAACAATTGCAGCTCTTGAGGCAGAAAAGTTTATTAAAAAAAATAATTAAAATTTAGGAGGAAAAATATGTTTAAGGATATTAGAGAAGGAAATCAGTATAAAAACTATATAGATGGGAAATGGACATTTGGAGAGAATAATAAATTTGTAGATATAAATTCACCTATAGATGATTCATTAGTAGGTAAAATACCATCATTAAGTCAATCAGAAGTAGATGAAGCTATAGAATCAGCAAAGCAAGCTCAAAAAGAATGGAGAGAAGTTCCTAACCATGAAAAAGCCATTTATTTATATAAGGTAGCAGAATTATTAGATGAACAAGCAGAAACAATAGCAGATATAATGGTCAAAGAAATTGGAAAGGACAGAAAAAGTTCTGTATCAGAAATGAAAAGAACAGCTGATATAATTAGATATACTGCAGATATTGGTAAAAGCTACAGTGAAGAATTTATAGATGGAGATAGTTTCCCAGGATACACTAAAAAGAAAATGGGTATAATTAAAAGGGAGCCACTTGGGGTTATTCTTGCAATATCACCATTTAACTATCCAGTAAACCTAGCAGCATCTAAAATATTTCCAGCGCTTATGGCAGGAAATACAGTAGTGTTAAAACCTGCAACTCAAGGAGCTATTTCAGCCCTTCATCTTGTAAAGATAATGGAAGAAGCTAAATTGCCAAAGGGTGTTATAAATACAATTACAGGTAGAGGTAGTGAAATTGGAGACTACGTAGTAACACATCCTAGAATTAATATGATTAACTTTACAGGTAGCACAGAAACTGGTGACAGAATAGCACAAATTTCATCAGGAGTTCCTTTACTTATGGAACTTGGAGGTAAGGATCCAGCTATTGTACTTGAGGATGCAAACTTAAAATCAACTGCAAAACAAATTGTAGATGGAGCTTTTTCATATTCTGGACAAAGATGTACAGCAATTAAAAGGGTTTTAGTTTTAGATAGTATTGCCGATGAATTAGTATCAATCATTAAAGATGAAATTAGCAAATTAACTGTGGGAAATCCATTAGAAGAACAAGTAGTTGTTGGACCATTAGTAGATAAAAAGTCAGCAGATTATGTTGATGGTTTAATAAAGGATACTATTGAAAAGGGTGGTAAGTTAATAATTGGTGGAAAAAGAGATGGAAATTTAATTTACCCAACATTATTTGATAATGTTACTGTTGATATGAGGCTTGCTTGGGAGGAACCTTTTGGACCAGTTTTACCTGTAATTAGAGTAAGTTCAGTTGAAGAGGCTATTAAAATAAGTAATGAATCTAAATATGGATTGCAAGCTGCTGTATTTACAAACAATATAAATAAGGCTATGAAGATTTCAGGTAAGCTTGACGTTGGAACTGTTCAAATAAATAATAAAACTGAAAGAGGACCAGATAACTTCCCATTCCTTGGAGTAAAATCTTCTGGAATTGGTGTTCAGGGAATTAGAAGTTCTATTGATGCTATGTCAAGACCTAAGGTTATTGCAATAAATGTTATTTAATTAATAAAAAATCCTTATTCATAATAATGAATAAGGATTTTTAAATATTTTTATAAAGAAAGTGCTTTGTCAATTGCTGGTTTATCAAAGCCAACTATAATTGTTCCATTTATATCTAAAACTGGCACACCCATTTGCTTTGACTTGTTTACCATTTCCTCTCTTGCTACCATATCTTCAGAAACATTATAGTCTTGAAACTGTATATCCTTAGACTTTAGGTAATTTTTAGCCTTAACACACCAAGGGCATGTATTAGTTGAAAAAACTTTTATCATATTATTTCCTCCTTACTATATAAAACTTATAATTAAGTAATAATAACTATTACAATTTATGGTTTAATTATAATCCTTTATATATAAATATTCAATATCTTTTTTTATGTGTTCAAAATTTATTATTAACTATATTTATAAAAATATTCTTATATTATACGAAAAGAATTCAATAAATTGTAATATATATGTTATTATATAAATATAAAATATATTTATTGGAGATAAAAATGGCTAAAGTTAAATCGATTTTTGTATGTCAACAATGTGGATATGAATCACCTAAATGGCTAGGTAAATGTCCAGCTTGTAATGAATGGAATTCCTTTGTAGAGGAAATTAAAAATGAAGCAATTAATAAAAAAAGTATAGATAAAAATATAGTGCTAAATAATATGCCAAAGAGTATAAGTGATATTAAATCAGGAGAAAAGGAAAGATTTAAAACAAATTTAGTTGAACTTGATAGAGTTTTAGGCGGTGGACTTGTACGAGGATCATTAACCCTAATTTCAGGAGCACCTGGAATCGGAAAATCAACATTACTTATTCAAACAGCCAATAATATTGCCACTAAATATGGAAAGGTTCTTTATGTATCAGGAGAAGAATCGGAGGAACAAATTAAAATTAGAGGAGATAGGCTTTCAATAAATACAGATAATTTATTTGTAGTATCTGAAACTAATTTGGACGTTATAGAGGCTTATATAGAAGAATTAAAGCCATGTTTTGTAATTATTGACTCTATTCAAACGGTATATAAAGAGGGAGTTACTTCAGCACCGGGAAGTGTATCACAAGTTAGGGAGTGTTCAAATTCTCTTATGAGAATAGGAAAGGGAAACAATATTCCTTTATTCATAGTTGCTCATGTTACTAAACAAGGAGAACTTGCAGGTCCAAGAGTTTTAGAGCATATGGTAGATACTGTTTTATATTTTGAAGGTCAAAGAACAGATGATTTTAGAATACTTAGAACTATGAAAAATCGTTTTGGAACAACTAGTGAAATTGGTGTATTTGAAATGAAACAAGAGGGATTAATGGAAATATATAATCCATCAGAGTTGTTTTTAGAAGATGTAAGCTACAATAAAGAGGGTTCAATAGTTATTGGAATAATGGAGGGGTCAAGACCAATATTAGTTGAAATACAAGCATTGGTAACCAAGACTAATGCACCAATTCCAAGAAGAACAGCTGTTGGAATTGATAATCAAAGGCTAAGTCTAATGCTAGCTGTAATTGAAAAAAAATTAAAAATACCGTTTTTTAATTATGATGTATATGTAAATGTAGTAGGTGGATTAAATATTAGTGGAACAACATCTGATTTAGGGGTAGTTATAGCACTTTTATCTAGTATAAAAAATAAAAATATAAATTTGGAGAAAACTATTGTTATTGGAGAAGTTGGACTTACAGGAGAAATTAGACCTATTAATGCTGCAGAAAGAATAGTTAAAGAAGCAGAAAAAATGGGATTTGAAAATATATTAATTCCACAAAGGAATAAGGATAAGATAAAAAGTAAAAATATATCTGTTATAGGTATAAGCAATATAAGTGAAGCTATTAATAAATTATTTTAAAGGGTGGATAATATATGAGGTTAAAAAAGGATTTAGAAATAAAACAAATATTAAAATTATTGTGTCCTGGTACACCTCTAAGAGAGGGTATTGAAAACATTCTAAGAGCTAAAACAGGTGGTTTATTAGTTTTAGGTGATGATGAAGAAACTATGAAAATAGCTGATGGTGGATTTACTATAAATTCTGAATATTCACCTTCTTATGTATATGAACTTGCCAAAATGGATGGTGCCATTATTTTAAGTAATGATTTAAAGAAGATAGTATGTGCAAACACACAACTTGTTCCAGACCCATCTATAACAACCTTTGAAACAGGAACAAGACATAGAAATGCTCATAGGGCGGCAAAGCAGACTGGTAATATAATTATTGCAATATCACAAAGAAGAAATATGATTACAGTATATAAGGGAGATATAAAATATGTTCTAAGAGACAGTAGCGTTATATTAGCTAAATCTAATCAAGCTATACAAGCATTAGAAAAATATGTTTCAGTTTTGGAAAGAGTAACTAATAACTTAAATTTATTAGAGTTTCAGGAATTGGTAACCTTATATGATGTGACAAATACAATACAAAGAACTGAGATGGTAATGCGCGTAGTAGAAGAAATCAACATGTACATATTAGAGCTTGGAAATGAGGGAAGGCTTATTTCTATGCAGCTTAATGAGCTTGTTAGACATGTTGAAAAAGATGGACTGTTACTGATAAGAGATTATTTGAAATCAGACCTTCAATATGAGGATGTATATAGGAACATTCAAAAGTTGGAACAAAATGAATTGTTAGATTTAGAGTATATTGCTAAGGAAATTGGATATACAGGAAAACCGTTAATGGATACCTTTGTTAGTCCTAAAGGATATAGGATATTAAATAAGGTTCCAAGAATTCCTAATAGTGTTTTAGAAAATGTAATAAATCATTTTGAAAACTTTAATCATATATTAAGAGCATCAATTGAAGAATTAGACATGGTAGAAGGAATTGGTGAGGCAAGAGCTACAGCAATTAAAAATGGAATAAAGAAGGTAAATGAGCAAATTACCTTTAAAAGAGATTTTTAACTAAAAAGGGATCAAGTAAATTGATCTCTTTTTAGTTATCTTAGAATAATTATCTAAATGTAAATTTACCTAAGGTATCAATTTTAGTAACTTCTTTTAATAGAACATCATATAAATTTATACCTAGGTTATTGCAAAGAGCCGTAAGATAGAATAAGTTATTGCCAATTTCGTTTTCTATTACTTCACGACAATTATCACATAGTTCACCAAACAAATGAGTATTAAGATCAACTGAAATATTATCAAAGTTATCATTTGGGAGTATCTGTTTTTGAGCATGTATTTCCACACATCCGCAGTTTGTAATAGCTTTAGCAATTGCACGATTAACACGGGCATTTGATTCAGAGTATTTAGTTAGCAAATCTAACATGCTTTTGTGTCTTATTAGGGAATCGTTTACAGAGTTTTGAAAATCGTCAAAAATTATATCTTTCATAATTACAACTCCTCTTAAAAGAATAGCTCTATAATAAGTATAAATAAAAATAAAAGCGATTGTCAATAATTAGTTATTATTTATTTAGGACAGTTAAATAATAACTAATTAATAAAAAAAATAATAGGGGGTTATGGTATAATAAATAAAAAATCATTAAAAGAGAATTGAATACATAAAATAGGTCAATAATTATATAAGGAGGTGAAAGGATGTTAAGGAAAATAATTAGAATTTTAGCAACTTTAATTGGATTAACCGGTGGATATGTACTCGCAGGGATAGTACTTAATATTTCCATAGTTGATCAATTATATATTTTAAAGGAATCATTTGCAAGGGATATATTTATATTAATAATTACTATATTTTTCGGAATTATCTTTTATTTAATTTTCCCTATTTTTTATAACAAGATTGGTATGTTAGTTGATTATACAGAAAAGGGAATGCAACAATATTCAGCAATGGAAATTGTATATGGATTTATAGGGGCTCTTTTAGCTTTGATATTAGTTGGATTAATTTCAAAGCCTATTTTAAATATAAATCAATATTTTGGACCACTTTTAGTTTTATTAATCAATATAGTTTCAGCTATTATTGGGGCTGATATCATATTAAAAAAGAAAGAGGATTTAGCTACATTTATTTTAAACATGAAAAGGGGTTCCTTAAGTAAAGATAAGAAAATACGAGGACAACAAGGGAAAACACCAAAGATATTAGATACATCAGTAATTATTGATGGTAGAATATTTGGTATTTGTGAAACTGGATTTATAGAAGGACCGTTGATAATTCCTGGCTTTGTTTTAGATGAATTAAGACATATATCAGACTCAGAGGATTCACTAAAAAGAGTAAAAGGTAGAAGAGGACTTGATATTTTAAATAAAATTCAAAAGGAGTTACCTATAGAAACTGAAGTTTGGGAAGGTGATTTCAAGGAAATTGCAGAGGTAGACAGTAAGCTTTTGAAATTAGCTAAAGAATTAGATGGAAAGGTTATAACAAATGATTATAACCTAAATAAGGTGGCAGAAGTACAAGGAGTAGAGGTTTTAAATATAAATGACTTATCAAATGCCATTAAACCAGTTTTAATACCTGGAGAAGAAATGGATGTAGATATAATTAAAGAGGGTAAGGAGATTAGTCAGGGGGTAGCCTATTTAGATGATGGAACAATGATTGTTGTTGAAGATGGGAAACAGTATATAGGGGAGAGGATTGGAGTTGTAGTTACATCAGTACTTCAAACATCTGCAGGTAGAATGATATTTGCAAAACCTAACTCTTAAGAATGGAGAAAATAAAATGAAAATAAGTGCAATTATCCTAGCCGGTGGAAAAGGCAAAAGGATGAATTCTGATATAAGCAAACAATTTATTTGTGTTAATGAAAAACCAATGCTATATTATACAATAAAGAAATTTAATGAATGTAACTTAATAGATGAAATTATTCTTGTTTTACCTATAGATGAAATTAATTATTGCAAGGAAAATGTTATAGAAAAGTATAATCTAAGAGTAGATAAAATTGTAGTAGGTGGGCATGAAAGACAGGATTCTGTTTATAATGGACTTGTAGCAGCTAAAGGATGTGAAATAGTATTAATTCATGATGGGGCAAGAGCTTTTGTATCCAAGGAAATTATTGAAAATGGTATACATTATGCAAAAACTTATGGAGCTTCTGCACCAGGAGTAATACCAAAGGATACAATAAAGGTTAGGGATAGCAAATCTTTTTCAAAGGAAACATTAAAACGAGATGAATTAGTTATGGTTCAAACGCCACAGGTATTTAAATACAATATAATAATGGAGGGACATGAAAAGGTAAAAAAAGATAGATTACAAGTAACAGACGATACTATGATTATAGAAAAATATTTTGGGAAGGTATTTTTATATGATGGAGAATATACTAATATAAAAGTAACAACCCAAGAGGATTTAATAGTTGCAAAGTACTTAGCAAAAGATATTGACAATAATAATCTAAAAAAGTTATAATGAGTAATACAAATTTCATAAAAATAATACGTTGATGAAGACTAGTAAAAGCTAAAATTCAGAGAAAAGATCCTTGGCTGTAAGATTTTTAAAAGAGCTTTGAACCTACTTCTAAGTTATAGAATAAAATCTATCGGTTTAACACCGTTAACATTTTTTAGAGCACAAATTTAGGTGGTACCGCGAGTTAAATCGCCCTAATTATTTAGGGCGTTTTTTTTATAGAAACTTTTACAAACAAATGGAGGGAATTAAAATGAAGATGTCAAATATGCTAGTACTTACATTAAGAGAAGTTCCAGCTGAAGCTGAAATTGCAAGTCATAAGTTAATGTTAAGATCAGGAATGATGAGAAAAATGGCTTCAGGAATATATAATTATATGCCAATAGGTCTTAAAGCTCTTAAAAAAATAGAAAACATAATTAGGGAGGAAATGGGAGAGGCTGGTGCACAAGAGTTTTTAGCATCTGCAGTTTTACCAGCTGAATTATGGCAAGAATCAGGAAGGTGGGACGCTTATGGAGATGAGATGTTCAGGCTTAAAGATAGAAATAATAGAGATTTTTGTTTAGGACCAACACATGAAGAAGTATTCACAGATATTGCAAGAAATGAAATTAAGTCCTATAAACAATTACCAGTTAATTTGTATCAAATTCAAACTAAATATAGAGATGAGAGAAGACCAAGATTTGGTGTCATGAGAAGTAGAGAATTTGTTATGAAGGATGCATATAGCTTTGACAAGGATCAAGAAGGTTTAGATGTTTCATATAATAAAATGCAGGAGGCATACGTTAAAATATTCAATAGATGTGGTTTAGATGCAAAATGTGTTGAGGCAGATTCAGGGGCAATAGGTGGATCTAATTCGGCTGAATTTATGGTTAAATCAGAAGTAGGAGAAGACGATGTAGTTTTCTGTGACAAATGTAACTATGCAGCTAATATTGAAAAGGCAGAAGCAATATCAGAAAAAGCAGATGTTGAAGAATTAAAAGAAATGAAAAAAGTTAATACGCCTGAAGTTAAATCTATAGAGGATTTAGAGAAGTTCTTTAATATAACTTCTAAAAAATTTGTTAAAACATTATTATTTAATGTTGATGGTAAAATTGTTGCTGTACTTGTTAGAGGAGATAGAGAAGTAAATGAGGTTAAAGTATCAAATGCAATTGGTGAGGTAATAAATATTGAAATGGCATCATCTGAAGAAGTCTATAAGGCAACAAATGCAAAGGTAGGATTTGCAGGACCAATTGGGATAAATGTTGATAAATTATTAGTAGATGAAGAAGTAACATATATGTACAATTTTGTTGTAGGAGCTAATGAAACAAATTATCACATTGAAAATGTTAACTATAATAGAGATTTTACTGGAATAGTTGGAGATTTTAGAAATGTAATTAATGGGGAAAAATGTCCAATGTGTGGTGGAAATATAACAATTTCAAGAGGAACTGAGGTAGGTCATATATTTAAGCTTGGAACAAAATACTCAGAGGCTATGAAGGCAAACTTTATAGATGAAAGTGGATTGGAAAAACCATTTTTAATGGGTTGTTATGGAATTGGAGTTACAAGAACAATGGCATCTATAATAGAACAACACAATGACGAAAGTGGAATTATATGGCCATTAGCTGTGGCGCCATACCATGTTTCATTAATTCCTGTAAACATTAAAGACGAAGCACAAATGAAGGTTGCAGAAGAATTATATAAATCCTTAACTAAATTAGGGGTTGAAGTATTAATGGATGATAGAAATGAAAGGGCAGGAGTTAAATTTAAGGATTCTGAATTAATGGGGATTCCAATAAGAATAACAGTTGGAAAGAAAATTAATGATGGTGAAATTGAATTCAAGCTAAGACATGAAATGGATAATGAAATAATAAAAATAGATGATGTTTGTAATAGAATCATTGATGAATTTAAGAATAATAATGTTAATATATAGGAAGTTAGGAGGTTGTACTTATGAAGGTATATAATACATTAAGCAAAAGAAAGGAAGAATTCATACCTCTAAAAGATGGAGAAATAAAGATGTATGTATGTGGACCTACCGTATATAATTTATTTCACATAGGTAATGGGAGAACTTTCATAGTATTTGATACAATTAGAAGATATTTTGAGTACAGAGGATACAAGGTAGATTTTGTTCAAAATTTTACAGATATTGATGATAAGATGATAAATAAGGCGAAGGATGAAAAAACAACTGTAAAGGAAATTGGAGATAAATATATAGCAGAATATTATACAGATGCTGATGGATTAAATATTGAAAGAGCTACAATAAATCCTAGGGCAACTGAATATATTAGAGAAGTAATTGATTTTGTGTCCCAACTAATAAATAAAGGATTTGCCTATGAAATAGAAGGGGATGTATATTTTAGTACAAAGAAGTTCCAGTCTTATGGGAAACTTTCAGGTCAAAACTTAGAGGATTTACAATCAGGTGCAAGAATTGCAGTAGATGAAAGAAAAAAGGATCCTATGGATTTTGCTATTTGGAAGGCACAAAAACCAGGAGAACCTGCATGGGAATGTCCATGGGGATTTGGTAGACCAGGATGGCACATTGAATGTTCTTGCATGGTTCATAAGCTTTTAGGGGATACAATAGATATACATGCAGGTGGTATGGATTTAGCTTTCCCACATCATGAAAATGAAGTTGCACAAAGTGAAGCATTAACAGGTAAAACCTTTGCAAATTATTGGTTGCATTCAGCTTATGTTAATGTTGATAATAAAAAAATGTCTAAATCCCTTAATAATTTCTTTACAGTTAGAGATGTATTAAAAGAGTATGATGCTGATGTAATAAGATTTTTTATGTTATCTGCTCATTATAGAGTCCAAATTAATTATAGTAAGGACTTATTAGATTCAGCAAAAGCATCAATAGATAGATTATATAATTCAGTTTCAATTTTGGAAAATCTAATAGAAGAAGTAAAAATAGAAAAAATGAATGAAGCAGAAATAAAATATATAAATTCATTAGACAAATATAGGAAGAAATATATAGAAAAAATGGATGATGATTTCAATACTGCTGATGCTATTACAGTTTTATTTGAACTAACAAAGGATTTAAATAAATCAATTTCAATTAATTCATCTAAAGAATTAATAAGTGAATCAATAAAGATTATTAGAGAACTTGGAGGACCACTTGGAATTCTTCAAAAGTCTACAAAAGTAAGTATTGAGGATGAAATAGAAGATTTAATTAAGCAAAGGCAAGAAGCAAGAAAAAATAAGGATTTTGCCTTATCAGATAAAATCAGAGATGACTTAAAGGCTAGAGGAATTGTCCTTGAAGATACTCCACAAGGAGTTAGATGGCGTTTAGAGGTAAAATAGAATGTCAAATTAAGATTAAGGACTACATAAATTGTGGTCCTTATTTAAAGGAGAAAACAAATGTTAGAAGACTTAAGGGTTAACCAATATTCAAAAGAAAAGGTTCGATGTTTAAATCCATTACAGCTTGCCTTAATTGGAGATGGCGTATATGAAGTTTTTATAAGAAATTTCATATTAGATTCAAATATAGAACTATCTGCACATAAAATACACAAATATTCTATAAAATACTTAAAGGCAGAAGGCCAATCTAAAATAGTACATGAATTAATGGAAAGTATGACAGAAGAGGAAGAAGTTATTTTTAAAAGAGGACGCAATGCAAAATCTGCTACAGTTCCTAAGAATGCAGATGTAAGAGATTATAGAATGGCAACAGGATTTGAATGCTTACTTGGGTATTTATATCTATCGGGAAATAAAGACAGATTAACTTTTTATTTAGAAAAAAGTGTGGAAATTATAAAGTAAGGAGAAAAATATGGAAAGAGAAGATTTAGTAATAGGTAGAAATGCAGTATCTGAAGTTATAAAAGGAAATAGGACTATTGAATGTGTTTACATAACAAGTGGACATAAGGAAGGATCTATAAATACAATTATAAGACTTGCAAAAGAAAAAAAGCTTGTGATTAAAGAAGTTGAAAAAAGAAAACTAGATGCTATGTGTGAAGGGGAAGTTCACCAAGGGATAGTGGCAAAGGTATCTGAATATAAATACTGTGAAGTAAATCACATAATAGAATATGCAAATTCCAAAAATGAAAAACCTTTTATAGTAATTTTGGATGAAATAGAAGATCCTCATAATCTTGGATCTATTATAAGAACAGCAGAACTATGCGGAGTACATGGAATAATAATACCAAAGAGAAGAAACGTAGGAGTAACATCAACAGTATACAAGTCTTCAGTTGGTGCAGTTGAACACATTAAAATAGCAAAAGTAACTAATATAAATAGAACAATAGATGAGTTGAAAGATAAGGGTATATGGGTATATGCAGCAGATGCAACAGGAAGTGATTATTGTTATAATGTTGATTTTTTGGGAGCGTGTGCATTAGTAATTGGAAGTGAAGGACGAGGTATTTCTAAATTGACCTTATCTAAATGTGATTATATTGTTAAAATTCCTATGGTTGGAAAGATAAATTCTTTAAATGCATCAGTAGCTGGTGGTATAATGATGTATAAGGTTTTAGAGGGTAGATTAAAGTAAAGAGGTATATAAATGAAGATAATATTTGTGGATGGGTACAATGTTCTAAACAGTTGGCAAGAACTGAAAATAGAAAAAGAATATAGCTTTCAAGGTGCAAGACAAAGATTGGTAGATATATTACATAATTATGTTTCATTTAACAATTGTAAAATTATTTTAGTGTATGATGGATATAAAGTGGCAGGAAATTTAGAAGGTAAAGAAATAATAAATAAAAATTTAGAGATAATATTTACGAAGGATGGAGAAACAGCAGATAGTTATATTGAAAGAAAAGTAAGTGAGATTGGAAGAAAATATGAAGTATATGTGGTTACTTCGGATGGACTGGAACAACAGACTATTTTTCAAAGAGGCGCAAATAGAATATCAACATTAGAATTTTATACAGAAGTTACAGATGTTGAAAAGAAGATTAAAGAAATAGAAAGTAAGAAAGTCAATAATAAAAATCATATTCAGGATAATGTAGATAGTAATGTACTTAAAAAATTAGAGGAAATTAGAAGGAGTCATTAAAATTGACTTTAAAGCATTACATAGAGTATAATTTAGTGGACATAATGTACCTTGGATGGGAGGGGGAGAAGTGTATAATAAAGGATATAAGGCTACAGATAATTTAGAATTTCAAGATAAATCAGATGAGGATGTAGTTTTAGAAGCTAAGAATGGGAACAATAGAGCTCAAGAATATATAATTGCAAAATATGAGAATTTTGTAAAATCAAAATCAAAATCATACTTTTTAATTGGAGCAGATAAAGAAGATATATACCAAGAGGGAATGATTGGGCTTTACAAGGCTATAAGAGATTTCAAAGCAGATAAATTCAATTCATTCAAGGCTTTTGCAGAATTATGTGTTACAAGACAAATAATAACTGCAATAAAAACTGCTACAAGACAAAAGCATATTCCATTAAATACTTATGTTTCTTTAAATAAACCTATATATGAAGAAGAGTCTGAGAGAACCCTTTTAGATGTAATAGCAGGTCTTAAGATTACAGATCCAGAGGAACTTTTTATTAGCGCAGAGCAGATGGAACATATACAGGGGGAGATATCAAAAGTATTGTCTGATTTAGAAATGGAAGTTCTAACATCATATTTAGATGGCAAGTCATATCAAGAGATAGCTTGTGATTTAGATAGACATGCTAAATCTATTGATAATGCACTTCAAAGGGTAAAAAAGAAACTAGAAAAATGCTTACAAATTAAGTAATAAATTTATTGACAAATAAAAAAAATGATAGTAAACTTTATAAGGTATATTGTAAATGCGTCAATATATTACTGCTCACGTAGCTCAGTCGGTAGAGCGTCGCCTTGGTAAGGCGGAGGTCGTCGGTTCAATCCCGATCGTGAGCTCCATGAAAGTAAAATACGCTAGGTAGAGTTTATTAAAGTATCAAGGAGGAAATATAAATGGCAAAGGCAAAATTCGAGAGAAATAAACCACACGTTA
>CAMNZV010000003.1 GCA_946575275.1 uncultured Clostridium sp.
ATATTGCCTATTTTCAGGCATATACCAACACCTATGGTAATATAGAGGATTTAAGAAAGAAATACTATGAGGCAATTAATGAAGAGGGAGTTTTAGCACTTGCAATTGCCACCAGACCAGATTGTTTAGGGGAAGAGGTATTAGACCTATTACAGGAAATAAACAAAAAGGTTTATGTATGGATAGAATTAGGTCTTCAAACTGTAAATGATAATGTAGCAAAAAAGATTAATAGGGGATATAAATTAAGTGTTTTTGAGGATGCAATTATAAAATTAAAGGAAAGAAATATTGATTTTGTAGTACATTCTATATTTGGATTACCAGGGGAAGACATGAAGGATATGTTAGAGACTGTAGATTATATAGCTAAAAGTGGTGCTAGGGGAATTAAATTTCATTTACTTCATTTAATGAAAAATACACCTTTAGTTAAGTTATATGAGAAGGGTGAGCTTAAATTTATGTCACAGGAGGAGTATATAAATTTAATATGTGAAAGCATAAGAAGAATACCAAAGGATATGGTAGTTCATAGGTTAACAGGGGATTCACCAAGGGCGTTATTAATAGAGCCTATGTGGAGCCTTAAAAAGTGGGAAATATTAAATTCTATTGATTATACAATGAAGGAAAATAATTATTATCAGGGGGAAAAATATGAATATTGATATTGTTATTTCAGCAGATTACATAAGGGAGTCTGATATTAAGGATAAGATTGTTGTGGTTATAGATGTATTTAGGGCAACATCAGTTATTGTTACTGCATTTAAAAATGGATGCAAGAGTTTTACACCTGTACGTACAATTGAGGAGGCATTAAAATTAAAGGAGACAAATCCTAATATTTTATTAGGTGGAGAAAGAAGGGGACTTAAGATTGAAGGCTTTAATTTTTCTAATTCACCACTTGAATATACAAGTGAAAATATAAAGGGAAGGGAAGTTGCCTTTACAACAACTAATGGAACTAGAGCATTAACAAAGTGTAGCCCTGCTTCAAAGGTATTAATTGGTGCTATGATAAATGGTAGAGCTGTTGCAGATAGATTAAATGAAATAAATAAGGATGTTGTTATTGTCAATTCTGGAACAGAAGGAAGATTTTCTATAGATGATTTTATTTGCTCTGGATATATTATAAGTGAAGTATTAAAAAGAAATAATAATGTGGAGCTAACAGATATAGCAAGACTTGCAGCTATTGATTATTCAAAAGAGGAAAATGTGCTTGATTATATATCTAAGGCAAAGCATTATGAATATATGATTAGTATAAATTTAGAGGAGGATATTAATTATTGCATTCAAAAGGATAAAACAGAGGTTGTACCAGAATATAATAAAAATATTGTAGTATAAAAATAACTTAAATGACCAATAATAAATATATTATAGTTATTGGAGGTTATTAAGGTGAATTTAAAAGATAGTAAAACAAAAACTAATTTAATGAGAGCATTTGCAGGTGAAAGTCAGGCTAGAAATAGATATGATATTGCAGCAGATGTTGCCAAAAAAAATGGATTATATGTTATTGAATCGGTATTTAAATATACAGCTACACAGGAAAAGGCACATGGAAAGGTATTTTATGATTTCTTGGTATCAAGCTCAGGAGAAAATATATTAATTGATGACGGAGCATATCCAATTGATATTTTTGAAAAGGTTGAGGATTATTTAAAGGCGGCCAATCATAATGAATTAGAGGAACATGATGTTGTATATAAAAGTTTTTCAGATGTTGCAAAAGAAGAAGGATTTGATCATATTTCCAAGGTATTTCATAACATTGGAGAGGTTGAAAAAGTTCATGCAGATAGGTTTAATGACTATTACACCAAAATAACAAATAATACTTTGTTTAAAAGAACAGAAGCAACTGAATGGATGTGTACTAATTGTGGTTTTATATTTGAAGGCAATGAAGCACCAATGGCATGTCCTGTATGTACATATCCAAGGGGATACTTTATGGAAGTTCCAAATAATATGCCACAGTAAAATTTGTGTGAAGGTGTGCTTATTTTAACATAGGCATACCTTCACATAAATTTAAAGGAAATTTAATAGGTTTTTCATGTATTAGTGATAAAATATTAAGAAAATCAAATGATTAGAGGTATGGGTATGAAGAGTATAAAGGGTAAAATAACAATGTTTTTTTCAATAACAGTTTCTTTAGCAATTATATTAGTAAGTGTATTAGGATATATAAGAGCCTATGAGAATGCAATAAATGTTTCTGAAATTCAATCAAAGGAAAAATTAAAGGGAGATATTAATGGATTAAAAAAATATATAGAATTTGAATATGGTGATTTGTCATATAAAGGTGGACAATTACAGGATAATAAAGGAAATAGTATATCAAAAAAGTATGAAATTTTAGATGAGGTAAAGAATGATTTTTCTGATGTTGCTACTATTTTCGTTAAGGATAATTCTGATTTTACACGAATAGCTACCAATGTATTAGATGAAACAGGTTCTCGTATGGATGGAACAAATTTAGATACTACAATGGAATCTTATAAATCATTAATAAATGGTAATTCATATACAGGAAGAACTACAATTAACAAAATTGAATATTTTACAACCTATGAGCCTATTATTAAAAATGGTGAAACAATAGGTGCATTATTTGTAGGTGTTCCTATGGATGATATAAATAAAGAAATTAGTGGGACAATGTCAAAGCATTTAATAATGGTTGTTTCAATGGATATCTTTTTTATAATTTTATCAATAATAATTTCTTTGATTCTTGCAAAAACTATAACTAAGTCATTAAATGAAACAGTTAGGTTTGCAAAGAAGATACAAGATTTAGATGTATCTGAGGATATTAATTTAAAATTATTAAATACAAAGGATGAAGTTGGCCAAGTAATAGGGTCAATACAAACAGCTATTGTTAACCTAAGAGAGTTTGCTAAGGTAACTAGTGAGGAATCTGATAATATAGATAATTTTTCTATGGTATTAGAAAATAATATAAATCAAGTAAGTGATACCTCTAAGGAAATTTCAAATGTTGTTGTACAAATTGCAGATGGGGCTACCAATCAAGCAAAGAGTACTGAAGAAGGAAAAGATAAAGTAGAAGATCTAGGAGATTTTATTGAAAATTGCAAAATTGAATTAACAAATTTAAACAATCTAATGAAAGAAGTTGAAAACTTAAAGCAAGATGGTATTAAATCAATGGAGGATTTAACAAAAGAAAGTGTAGTTTCAACTGATTCAACACGTAATATTTATAATGTAATTATTGAAACAAATAAGAAAGCTAAAAGGATTGAAGAAGCAAGTTTAAAGATAAGAGAAATAGGAGAACAAACTGATTTATTAGCCTTAAATGCAGCAATTGAAGCGGTAAGAGCTGGAGATAGTGGTAATGGATTTAACGTTGTAGCAGAAGAAATAAGGAAATTAGCAGAAGAATCAAATAAGTTTACAGGTGAAATAAGTAGTATAATTGATGATTTAATTCAATCTACAGAGCAAGCAGTTAGCACTATGAAAAACATGATGGCACTTATGGATAATCAAAATAAGAATGTTCAATTAACTTCAGAAAAGTTTGTGGGTATTTCAGGAAGTATTGAAAAGTCTATGTTATCTTTGGAAAGCTTAAATAGTATTTCTGAATCTATGGAAAAGGAAAAGGAAGTTATTATACAGGTTATGGAAGGGCTATCATCTATAGCAGAAGAAAATGCGGCATCAACTGAAGAAGTTGCAGCCTCAGTTCAAGAACAGGAAGCTAGCATACAAGAATTTAAGGACTTAATTTTGAATATGTCTGAGTTGTCTGCTGAAATGAAAGAAAATATTAAGAAATTTAAATACTAGTTAAAAAAATACTATTGAAAATATCTGAATTATTGATAAAATAAACTTTGTAATATAAAAAAAGTTGGGGGCCGAAAAATGAATACAATTGTAACTAAGTTTGGAGGAAGCTCTCTTGCAGATGCTTCACAATTTAAAAAGGTTAAAAATATTATTTTATCTAATAGTGAAAGGAAATATGTTATACCATCAGCACCTGGGAAAAGAGATAAAAAGGATTCAAAGATAACAGATTTATTGTACTTATGTAATGCACACGTTGAAACTGGAATTCCATTAGATGATGTTTTTAAACATATTTCTGATAGATATGAGGGAATAGTAAAAGATTTAGAATTAAATTTTGATATAAAGAAACATTTAGACATAGTTAAAAAGGATTTAGAAAATGGAGCATCAAAGGAATATGCAGCAAGCAGAGGAGAATATTTAAATGGTTTAGTACTTGCAAATTATTTGGGATATGAATTTGTTGATGCTAAAGAAGTTATGATATTTACACAGGATGGTATACTAAATAGAGAAAAAACAGATATAGCATTAAGAGAAAAACTTAAAAACATTGAAACAGCTGTAATTCCTGGTTTTTATGGAGCTAATGAGAAGGGTGATATTGTTACCTTTTCAAGGGGAGGTTCAGATGTTACTGGGGCATTAGTTGCTGCAGGTGTAGATGCAAAATTGTACGAAAACTGGACAGATGTTTCTGGATTTTTAATGGCAGATCCTAGAATAGTAGAAAATCCAAAAGCTATTGGTTCAATTACATATAAGGAATTAAGAGAACTTGCATATATGGGTGCATCTGTACTTCATGAAGATGCCATATTTCCAGTTAGAGAAGCTGGAATTCCAATAAACATTAAAAATACAAATAAGCCAGAAGACAAGGGTACATTAATAGTTCAAGGTACTGAAGGGGATGATAAAACCTTAACTGGTATAGCAGGTAAAAAGGATTTTACAGTAATATCTCTTGAAAAAGCTATGATGAACTCAGAATTAGGATTTTGTAGAAAGGTTTTAGGTGTCTTAGAGGTAAATGGAGTATCCTTTGAATGTATGCCATCAGGAATAGACACAGTATGTGTTGTAATTTCTGATTCACAACTTCAAAATAAGAAGGAAAAAATTGTAGAAGAAATAAAAAGAAGTTGTAATCCAGATTCTATAAGTGTGTTGCCTAATATGGCATTAATTGCAACTGTAGGTAAGGGAATGGCTAAAAATAGAGGAGTAGCATCAAAGGTATTTACAGCATTATCTGATGCTGGGGTTAATATTAGAATGATTGACCAAGGCTCATCAGAAATGAATATACTTGTTGGTGTTGAAAATGATGATTTTGAAAAGGCTATAAAGGCTATATATAAGAAATTCAATTAGAATAAATAATAAGGCTAAAATTCATTCCATTTAATTGGTGAATTTTAGCCTTATCTTTATAATTGATTTAATTCATTCTCTATTAAGGTTTTTATCTTAGGAAGACATCTTCGACCTTTGCAACCACCAGATCCAGCACCTGTTGCTTCCATTACCTTTGGAATGGTATTTGCTCCATTTCTAATAGCTTTTTTTATGGTGGCTCTATTAATAACTTTGCATATACATACTCTTGTAAGCTTATCTAAGATTTCTTCACTTGCATTATTCTCCATTAATTTTCCTCCACAAATAATGTATTATACCTATATTAAAACACTTAAGAAATTAATAGTCAATTGTATTTAATAATTACTATTAAATATTTTCTGTAAATGTAAAAAGTTGAAGTTCTTTAATAATTGACAATTAATAAAAAGTTTTTTATAATATTATAAATGACTGTGATTAGGAAAAGTAGCTATATATTCTTTTTTTAGAGAATAATCGGTTGGTGCAAGATTATAAAGAACTGTAGTAAAAATCACCTAGGAGTTGGAAACTGAACAATTTAATTTAAGTAAGTATTCCCGTTATCTAGCGTTAATAGATAGAGTATGATGGTACTCAATTAATATCCTGTTTAATTAGGATTTATATTAGGTGGTATAGCGAATTTAACTTCGTCCTTAATTGGATGGGGTTTTTTTATTGTAAATAATAGAATTTGAAGGGAGTTATTCTAATGTACAAGAAGGTTGAACTTTCTAAAGGATTTGTTGGAATGGAAAAGGACGTTGCAGATCTTTGGAAGAAAAAAGAAGTTATTAAAAGAAACTTTGATATGAATCAAGATGGAGAATATTTCACATTTTATGATGGACCTCCAACAGCAAATGGAAAGCCTCATGTTGGGCATATATTAACAAGGGTAATGAAGGATATTATTCCAAGATACAAGGTTATGAAGGGATATAAGGTAATTAGAAAAGCAGGTTGGGATACTCATGGATTGCCAGTTGAGCTTGAAATAGAAAAGAAACTTGGTATTTCAGGTAAGGAACAAATAGAGGAATACGGTGTAGAAAAATTCGTAAAAGAATGCAAAGAAAGTGTATTTACCTATGTTTCTATGTGGGAAGATATGACAAGCAAAATTGGATATTGGGTTGATATGGATGAACCATATGTAACTTACCATAACTCTTATATAGAATCAGTTTGGTGGGCATTAAAACAAATGTGGGATAAGGGTCTATTATACGAAGGTCACAAAGTAATGCCATATTGCCCAAGGTGTGGAACAGCCTTATCTTCCCATGAGGTTGCACAGGGATATAAGGATGTTAAGGATTTAACTTGTATTGCTAAATTTAAGGTTAGTGGAGAAAATAATAAATTTATATTAGCTTGGACAACAACACCTTGGACATTACCATCAAATTTAGCATTATGTATTAATAAAGCATATACCTATATTGAAGCAAAGGTAGGAGATGAAACCTATATATTAGCAAAGGATTTAGCTTGCAAGGTATTAGGTGAGGACTATGAAATAGTTAAAGAATTTAAGGGAACTGAGCTACTAGGTGTTAAGTATGAACAGCTTATGCCTTTTGGAGAGATTACAGGAAAGGCATTTGAGGTAATTCATGGAGACTATGTAACATTATCTGATGGTACTGGAATTGTTCATATTGCACCAGCTTATGGTGAAGATGACAGTATGGTAGCAAAAGCAAATGGAATAACATTTATAAATTTAGTTGATAAAGAAGGTAAATTTGTAGATGAAGTAACTCCATGGGCAGGAAAGTTTGTTAAGAAGTGTGATGAAAGCATTTGTAAATGGCTTGAAGAAAATAACAAGTTATTTAAGTCTGAAAGACACCTACATTCATATCCACATTGTTGGAGATGTGATACACCACTTTTATATTATCCTAAGGAAAGCTGGTTTGTTGCAATGACAAAGCTTAGGGATAAATTACTTGAAAATAATAACAATATCAATTGGTATCCAGATAACATTAGAACTGGAAGGTTTGGTAAGTTCTTAGAAAATGTTATTGATTGGGGTATTTCAAGAGATAGATATTGGGGAACACCACTTCCTATATGGGAATGTGAATGTGGTCATAAGGAATGTATAGGTAGTATTGAAGAATTAAAACAAAAAGGAATTAAGGTTCCAGATGAAATTGAACTTCATAAGCCATATATTGACAATGTAAACTTGAAGTGCCCAGATTGTGGAAAGGAAATGAAGAGAACAAAAGAAGTTATTGATTGTTGGTTTGATTCAGGCTCTATGCCTTTCGCTCAATTACATTATCCTTTTGAAAATAAGGAATTGTTTGAACAAAACTACCCAGCACAATTTATTTCTGAGGCAGTAGATCAAACTAGAGGATGGTTCTACACATTACTTGCAATTTCTACAGCAATATTTGATAGAAATCCTTTTGAAAACTGTATAGTTTTAGGTCATGTTCTTGATAAAAAAGGATTAAAAATGTCTAAATCTAAGGGAAATGTAGTTGATCCATTTGAGGTTTTAGATTCACAGGGTGCAGATGCTACAAGATGGCATTTTTATACTGCAAGTGCTCCTTGGCTACCAACAAGATTTTCTATTGATGATGTGCAAGAAGCACAAAGAAAATTTTTAAGTACGTTATGGAATGTATATTCGTTTTATGTTTTATATGCAGATATAGATAAATTTAATCCATTAGATTACAAGGATTTTAAATCTGAAAATGTTATGGATAAATGGATAATGTCTAAGCTAAATACACTAATTAAAGAAGTTGACAGCAAGCTTTATAACTATGACATAACTAATGCAGCTTTAATTATAGAAGAATTTACTGATGATTTATCAAATTGGTATGTAAGAAGAAACAGGTCAAGATATTGGAGCCAAGAAATGACTGATGACAAAATAGGTGCTTATATTACATTATATAATGCCTTAGTTTCTTTATGTAAGGTAGCAGCACCATTTATACCATTTATGACTGAAGAAATTTATCAAAATTTAGTTGTAAATATAGATAAAAATGCTCCAGATAGCTTACATTTATGTTTATGGCCTAAGGTTAAAGAAGAATGTATAAATAAAGATCTAGAAAAAGAAATGGATTTAGCATATAGCATTGTTAAACTTGGTAGAAGTGCAAGAAATGCTGCAAATATTAAAAATAGGCAGCCATTATCAGAAATATTAGTTTCAACAGCATCTCTTCCAGAATATTATGGGGATATTATCACTGATGAATTAAATATTAAATCAATTACATTTGGTGCTGATTTATCAGAACATGTTAATTTTGAACTAAAACCAAACCTACCTGTACTTGGGAAACAATATGGAAAGCTAATACCTGGTATAAGAAAGGTAATATCATCTTATAATCAAATGGAGTTAGCCCAAAAATTAAAATCAGGCAAGGTAGAATTAATTAATGTTGATGGTGTTGAAATTGAATTAAATTCAAATAATATATTAGTAACAATGCAAGGCTTAGAGGGATATGCTTTTGCAGGAGAAGGTGAAGTAGGTGTAGTATTGGACACCCAAATCACAGAGGAATTAAGAGAAGAAGGTCATATAAGAGAAATAATTTCAAAGATTCAAAACATGAGAAAAGAAAAGGGCTTTGAGGTAGCAGATAAGATAAAATTATTTGTAAAGGATAATGAAAAGCTTCTATCTGTAATTAGAAAGTTTGAAAATGTAATTAAAAATGAAACATTAACTTTAGATATTTTATATTCTAGTGAAGATAGTGATTATTCTGAAGTTATAATCAATGGAGAAACCTTATTGATGAATGTTAAAGTAGTTAAATAAAGGGATAAAAACGTTTATTTACTTGTTTTTAGCAATATAAGAATGTATAATTTAAATAAAATAACAATCTAGGAGTGATGAAAATGGCAACTTCTATTAAAGACGTAGCTAAAGAAGCAGGGGTCTCAATAGCAACGGTTTCTAGAGTTTTAAATGATATCGATGTTGTTAATGAAGATACGAAGATTAAAGTTCTTGATGCTATAAAGGTATTAGGATATAGACCAAACATAGTAGCAAGAAGCTTAAAAACTCAAAGAACAAAAACAATAGGAATTCTTGTACCAGATATCTCAAGTCAGTTATATCCAGACATTGTAAGAGGAGCAGAGGACGTATCAAATATTTATGATTATAATGTGATATTATGTAATTCTGACTTTGACGTTGAAAAGGAAAAGGAATATTTAAGAGTATTAAGAGAGAAAATGGTAGATGGTGTTATATACATGAGTAGTTCTCTTAATAAGGAAATATTAGATTTAATAAATGAATTGGATTTAAAAACAATTCTTGTTGAAACAAAGGATAAGGACGGAGCCCTTCCAAGTGTTACAATTGATAATGCAAAGGCGGCATATTCTGGAACTAAGACTTTAATTGACAAAGGAATAAAAAATCTTGCATTTGTAGGTGTTAAGGCAGAAAGTAAAAATGCTTGGGCAGATAGATACATAGGTTTTAAAAATGCTTTAGTAGATAATAATATTACAATAGAAGAGGATTTAACATTTTTTGATACTCTTAAAGTGAAAAGTGGATATGAAGCAGCCCTTCAATTTATTAATAGTAAAAAGAAGTTTAATGGTGTAATATGTGCCTCAGATGAAACTGCTATAGGAGTGATAAATGGTCTTAGGGACAATGGAATAAGGGTTCCAGAGGATGTAAGTGTTATTGGATTTAATGATAATTATATTGCATCAATCTTTTATCCTAAATTAACAACTATATCTCAACCAAGTTATGACATGGGATCAGTTGCGATGAGAATGCTTATAAAACTACTTAATAACAAGGAATTAGAAGTAAGTCAATATACCTTAGACTATGCTTTAATAGAGAGAGATAGTACTAAATAATATTTGAAATAAAAACCCTTTGGAAGAAAAACTTACCAAAGGGCTTTTATTTTGCTTCATATTTTAGGTATAATAATTATGGGAGTTGATGTTATGATTAAAATTGATAGAGTTACCAAAAGTTATAATGGTATTGTAAAAGCAGTTGATAATTTGAATTTAGAAATAAATGATGGAGAAATATATGGCTTATTAGGGCCAAATGGGGCAGGGAAAACAACAACAATAAAGATGATAACTGGGATAATAGCACCAACTGTAGGAGATATTGAAATAAATGAAATTAGTATTTCTAGATACCCTGTAGAAGCTAAGGAGGAATTCGGATATGTACCGGACAATCCAGATATGTTTTTAAGATTAACAGGACTTGAATATTTAAATTTTATGTCTGATGTATATAAGGTTCATCCAGATGATAAAATAGAAAGAATTGAGGACCTTGCAAAGAAATTTGAAATGGAAGAGGCTTTAGGTGATAAAATTCAAAGCTATTCTCATGGTATGAGACAAAAGATAATATTAATGGGAGTTATGGTTCATAAACCAAGGGTTTGGATATTAGATGAACCAATGACAGGTTTAGATCCTAAATCAGCTTTTGTATTAAAGGAAATGATGAGAAAGCATGCAGATGAAGGTAATACAGTTTTATTTTCAACACATGTTTTAGAGGTTGCAGAAAAAATATGTGATAGGGTTGCAATTATTAACAAGGGGCAGTTAATATTCAATGGAACTTTAGAAAATATGAGACAAGAATTTAAAGAAAATGAATCATTAGAGAAAATGTTTTTGGAGTTAACAAGTAATGAGTAGATACGGTACATTAACAAAATATTTTCTAAAAAGTGCCCTAGGTGAAATGTTTAACTCAAGTAAGATAAAGGCATCAGTATCAGCAGTATTAATGATAAGTGTAATTTTATTAATATCATTACCTTTTGCAGGTGGTGTGGTTGCAATGTACCCTACCCTTAAACTAATAAATCAAGAGGGTATGATAATTGCTACATTATTAAATGCAGGAATGCTTATGATATTTTTCTTTGGAATATATACAATATTAAATATATTTTATTTTTCTAGTGATGTAGAACAATTATTACCTATGCCCTTTAAGCCAAGGGAAATTATATTTAGTAAATTTATTGCTGTATACATTAATATGCTTATGTATTCTTTTATTTTGATTTTACCATTAATTGCATATGGTGTATTATCCAAAGCATCAATAATATATTATTTATATAGCATAATAATAGTGTTCCTTGTTCCAATTTTACCAATAGTTGTAGCTAGTATAATATGCATGGTACTTATGAGATTTACTAATATGACTAAACATAAAGATGGGTTTAAAATGTTGGCAAGCTGTATATCCCTAATTGCAATTATAATTTTCAATGTTTTTATGCAAGATAGTGGTAATGAGGGTGACAAATTAACAGATCTTTTAAGAGAAGGGGATAACAGCTTAATTGGAAAGGTTAATGGATATATAATATTAAATAAATTTTTTAATATTGCACTTCTTCATACTAATGAGTTAAAAGGTTTCTTATATTTATTTCTTGGAATTATACTTTGTTTATGTATTTACGGAATATTTTATATAATTGGGGGTAAGATATATTTTAAAGGTATAATTGGTGGAACTGAAACCTATAGCAAGGGGCATAAAATACTAGAAAAGAAAAATCCTAATGACCTGTTAAAAACTAAGTCAACAATGTATGCACTGGTTATTAAGGATATAAAAATTCTTTTAAGAACGCCACAATTTTTTATAAACAGTGTAGCAGTATTATTTTATTTACCTGCAATACTTTTAATAACAGCAGTTTCTGATGGTGGTATTATAGAAATAAGAAATTTAATTAATAGTATACCAAGTAATTCAATTATCTTGGCAGTAGCATTTATTATTGTAGCAATTACTATATCATCAGGTGGGGCAGGGTTATATGCACTTTCAAGAGAAGGTAAGGATTTTGAGGTGTCAAAATATATTCCAGTTAGCTTTGAGACTCATTTAAAATCAAAGATTGTATCCTCCCTTATTGTTAATGAGTTAATGGCCTTAATAATTTTAGGGTTTATGATTTATCTAAGGTTAGAAATAGCTATAATGATATTAAGTACTATTGTAGTTATAGTAACAATAGCTTTTGTTACTATTATTGGATTATTTATAGATTTTAAATCCCCAAAATTAGATTGGGATGATGAAAAAGCATTAATGAAAAATAATATTTCACCACTTATAATTATGTTAATAATGGTTCTTATGGGTATAGGCATATTAATATTATCATTTTTTGTAAGTTACATTGTGTTATTTTTATTAATTATATTTGTAGATGTATTTTGCTTTTGGTTTATTTATAATAGGTTATTAGTATTGGCAGATAAGATTTATAATAATTATTAGAGGTGAAGGTTATGGAAAAAGAGGCTTTTATAGAAAATAGAAAAAAATTATTAATGGAAATGCCAAATAATACAATAGTAATATTATTTTCAGGTAAGGCACCTATTAAAACAGGTGATGAATATTATCAATTTACACCTAATAGAAATTTTTATTATTTTTCTGGTGTTGATGAAGAAAATGTTATATTACTTATGAAAAAGACAGACAATATAACTGAAGAAATATTATTTATTAAAGAAATAGATTTAGATAAGGAACGTTGGGTAGGAAAATCAATAAGACCATTTGAGGCAACTAATATTTCTGGAATTAAAAATATTAAAACATTAAAGGAATTTGAAATAGAAATAAATAAAAGTCTTGAATCAAGAGAAACTATGGATTTTTATTTTGACTTAAGAAAAAATGCAGCTGATGATGCCTTAAGCTTAGAGGAACACTATGCTAAAAATATTAAAAATAAATATCCACAGATAAATATTAAAAATATAACTCCTTATATAATTCCATTAAGATTAATTAAATCCAATGAAGAGGTTATAAACATACAAAGGGCCTTAGATATAACCATTAAGGGTATTAAAAATATTATGAAAAATTCAAAACCTTTTATGAAGGAATATGAGTATGAAGCGTATTTTGAATTTACCTGTAAAACCTTAGGTACGAAGGATTATGCATTTAAAACAATAGCAGCAGCAGGGAAAAATGCAACAATACTTCATTATGTAGACAATAATTCAGAGGCTAAAGATGGGGATTTAATATTATTTGATTTAGGCGCGCAATATAATTATTATAATGGAGATATTTCAAGAACTATTCCTGTAAATGGTAGGTTTACAGAAAGGCAAAAGCAGGTTTATAATGCAGTTTTAAGTGTAAATGAGAGAGTTATAAATATTATAAAGCCAGGTATGGAATTTAAGGAATTAAACGAAATAGCAAAAAACTGGATAGCAGAAGAATGTATGAAACTTGGATTAATAAAGGATATTAAAGAGGTTTCAAAATATTATTGGCACAGTATTGGCCATAGCTTAGGTTTAGAAACACATGACTTATCATATCCTAATAGAAATGTAGTTTTTAAAGAGGGAATGGTTTGGACTGTAGAGCCTGGAATATACATTGAAGAGGAATCAATTGGTATTAGAATAGAAGATGTAGTTTTAATTAAGAAGGATGGAGCAGAAGTTCTTACAAAGGGAATAATGAAGACTGTCCATGAAATAGAAGATTATATGAAATAATTATTTGACAGGAATTTAAAATTGATTTAATATAAAATAAATGCATAGAAGAGAAGAGTAATAAGATGGAAGGTCTAAAGAGAGCTAACATAAGGTGAAAGTTAGTGTCAACAAGTTTTATGAAGATGGTCTTGGAGCAGAGTCCTTGAGCTTAATATTTTGTTAGGGGACTACGGTATTAACCGTTATATTAAAAGTGATATTAGTCACTTACTAAGTTTTTTATTGTGAAATAAAAAAGAAATAGAGTGGTAACACGTATTTGAATTTACGTCTCTATATATGGTTATTCCGTATATAGGGACTTTTTTATTTGAAATACTAAGATAATTGGAGGAATTTAAATGAGTAAAAAAACCTATTATATTACAACACCAATATACTATCCATCAACAAAATTGCATATAGGAAATACCTATACTACAGTGGCGGCAGATGCTATTGCAAGGTTTAAAAGATTAACAGGTTATGATGTAATGTTATTAACAGGAACAGATGAACATGGGCAAAAGATTCAAAGAATAGCAGAAGAAAAGGGAATCAAACCAATAGAACATGTAGATGAGGTGGTTTCAGGAATTAAAGAACTTTGGAAAACTATGAATATTAGTTATGATAAATTCATTAGAACAACTGATGATTATCATATTAAATCTGTACAAAAAATATTTAAGCAATTGTATGATCAAGGAGATATTTATAAAAGCTCCTATGAAGGATTATATTGTACACCTTGTGAATCCTTTTGGACAGAAACACAATTAGTAAATGGTAACTGTCCTGATTGTGGAAGACCAGTTGAAAAATCAAAAGAAGAAGCATACTTCTTTAAAATGAGTAAATATGCAGATAGACTTATAAAATATATTGAAGATAATCCTGAATTTATTCAGCCAGAATCAAGAAAAAATGAAATGCTTAATAACTTTTTAAAACCAGGGCTTCAAGATTTATGTGTATCAAGAACAAGTTTTGATTGGGGGATTCCAGTAACCTTTGATGAAAAACATGTGGTTTATGTTTGGATTGATGCTTTATCTAACTATATAACAGCTCTAGGATATGGTAGTGATAATGAAGAATTGTATAACAAGTATTGGCCAGCAGACCTACATCTAATAGGAAAAGATATACTAAGATTTCATACAATTTATTGGCCAATAATGCTTATGGCATTAAATTTGCCACTACCAAAGCAAGTTTTTGGTCATGGTTGGTTACTTGTAGATGGTGGAAAGATGTCTAAATCTAAAGGAAATGTAGTTGACCCAGTAACTTTAGTTGAAAACTTTGGTGTTGATGCTGTAAGATATTATCTACTTAGAGAAATACCATTTGGTTCAGATGGATTATTTAACAATGAAATATTTATAAAGAAAATAAATTCAGATTTATGTAATGACTTAGGTAATTTATTATCAAGAACAGTTGCTATGATAGAAAAATACTTTGATGGAGTTATACCAAATCAAGGGCAAAGAGAAGATGTTGATGATGAATTAATAAACCTTGCCTTAGAAACACCTAAAAAGGTTAATGAATTTATCGAAGAACTAAGAATTCCAGAAGCATTAGAAAGTATATTTAATTTAATTGGAAGAGCTAATAAGTATATAGACGAAACTACACCTTGGATATTAGCAAAGGATGATGACAAGAAGGATAGACTTGGAAGTGTTTTATATAATTTAATTGAAACATTAAGATTTTCATCAGTGCTATTATCAGCGTTTCTTCCTGATACATCAAGTAAAATAAATGTTCAAATAAATTCAAAAAATATAAATTGGGATTCTTTAGAAAGCTTTAATGGAACAATTTCAGGAACAAATGTTGTAAAGGGAGAAAATTTATTTCCAAGAATAGATGTTGATAAAAAATTAGAAGAATTAAATGAAATATTTCAAGCACAAAATGCAGAAATAAAAAAACCAATGACTCCTATAAAGCAAGAAATAACAATTGAAGATTTTGAAAAATTAGATTTAAGGGTAGTGAAGGTTAAAGATTGTGAGCCTGTTAAGGGAGCAAAAAAGCTATTAAAATTAAAGGTTGATTTAGGTGGAGAAGAAAGGCAAATTATATCAGGAATTTCCACATATTATAAGCCAAAAGACTTAATAGGTAAAAATGTAGTTCTTGTTGCAAACTTAAAACCTGCTAAATTAAGAGGTGAATTATCACAGGGTATGATTCTTGCAGCAGCAACAGATGATGATAGTTTATTGACAGTTGTAGACCCAGGTGATTTACCAAGTGGAAGTGTTGTTAGATAGTAATTTATCCATAAAGGTGGTGTATTATGAATGTTTTAATAGGAAATGCATGGCCATATACTAATGGTCCACTTCATGTTGGCAGAATAGCCTCATTATTACCAGGAGATATATTAGCCAGATATCATAGGTTAATGGGAGATAATGTGGTATTTATTTCAGGAAGTGATTGTCATGGTACACCTGTTACAAGAAGGGCTTTAGAGGAGGGATTACCCCCTTTTGAAGTAGTTAATAAGTATCATAATAAATTAAAAAATACTTTTGAAAAATTCAATTTTTCTTATGATTATTTTGCAAAAACTCACTCAGATTATCATATGAATATTGTAAGTAAGATTATTTTAGATTTATTAAATAAGGGATATATATACGAAAAAGAAATTAATCAAGTTATTTGTAGTGGAAGCATGGAGATTATTTTAGACAATTATATTGACGAAAGATGTAGACATTGTGAAAAGTCAATGGAGGGAACCTGCAATAAATGTGGAAATTTATATGAGGCTCATGAAAATATTTGTGAAAAGTGTAAACATTGTACTGGAAGCTTACAAATAGTAAAAACAAATCAATTATTTTTTGCTCTATCTAAATTTGAAAATGATGTAAAAAGATTGCTAATTAGACAAAAAGATTGGAGAAATAATGCAATTAATATAACAAAAAGGTATTTAGATGAAGGGTTAAAGGATAAAATATTAACAAGAAATTCTACTTTTGGGATCGATGTTCCCTTAAATGGATATGATGATAAAAAGATATATGTATGGATAGAAGCAGTTATGGGATACTTAACTGCAAGTATGGAATATTTAAGTTTAAAAGGTGAGGACTATTTAGATTACTTCCAAGGGGATGAAAGCAAAATATATTTAGTTCATGAAAAAGAAAATGTGCCCTTTCATACTGTTGTTTTACCAGGAATTTTAGCAGGGATTGGTATTAAAAATCCTAATATACAGATTATTTCAAGCGAAAAGTTAAGACTTGAGGGGAAACAATTTTCAATAGCAAAAGGTCATGTAATATGGGGAGATTATATAGCAAATAATTATTGTATAGATTCCATAAGGTATTATCTAACTGTTAATGGGGCAGAAGAGTCTTCTACGGATTTTAAATGGCGAGATTTTATTAATGAAAACAATAATATTTTAGTTAAAATCGTAGGAAATTATATCAATAGGGTGTTTTCATGTATAGTAAATAACTACCAGGGGAAAATATCAAAGTTTAAAGTTAATAATGAGCTTAAAAATAAGATATTAAATATATATTTTATAGTAGGAGATAAGATAGAGGAAGGTAAATTTAAAGAAGCTCTTCAAATAATTATTACTTCAATCAAGGTGCAAAATAGCAAATTTAATACAGGTAAAGAAGAGCTATATGAATCAGTTCAGTTTATTGCAAATTTATCTAATTTATTAGACCCATTTATGCCAGATATGGCGGAAAAGTTGCGTAACTCATTGGGCATTAAGAGGGCCTTGTGGAGATTTATTGAAGTAGAGGATATAAGGGTTAAAAATATAGGGTTGCTATTTCATGTTATAGAAAAGGATAAAATATATTATGAAATAAATAACTTAAAGAAATTAGGAAGGTAACAATATATGAAAAAGTATAATATATTTGACAGTCATGCACATTATGATGAAGAATCCTTTGATGAAGATAGAGAAGTATTGCTTAAGCAGTTAAAGACTGAAGGTGTAATTGGAATAATAAATTGTGCATCTTCTTATGAAAGTATTCAAAAGGTCAATTCAATAATAAATAAACATAATTACATTTATGGTGCATTAGGAATTCATCCTGAAAATGCTAATGAATATAATGAAAATGTTCAAGAAGAGATTAATACTTATATAATGAATAGCAAGAAGGTTGTGGCAATAGGTGAAATTGGTTTAGACTACTACTGGGAGGAGAATCCACCTAGGGAGGTTCAAAAAGCGGTTTTCAGAAAACAAATGGAATTTGCTGATAAACTAAATTTGCCTGTAATAATACATGATAGGGAAGCTCATCAAGATACACTAGAAATAATTAGGGAATTTCCAAGGGTTAGGGGGGTAATTCATTGCTTTACAGGAAGTGTTGAATTTGCCAGAGAGTGCCTAAGGGAAGGATATTACATTGGAATAACAGGAGTTGTAACTTTTAAAAATGCCAAGAAAATTATTGATGTAGTTAAAGATATACCAATAAATAAGTTGCTTGGGGAAACGGATTGTCCTTATATGGCACCAGAGCCAAAGAGGGGAAAAAGAAACCAATCTAATTATATAGAATATATAATTGAAAAAATAGCACAAATAAAAGAAATAGATAGTGAGATAATTAGTGAAAATGTAAATAATAATTTAAGAGAATTATTCAGGATAAGTTTATAGTTGACATTATATACAAATTATGGAATAATATAAGTGTAACAAAAAAGTAACAAGTTAGTCCTCTTAGACATTTAGAAAACAAGGCATTTAGTAAAAATGTTAATGAAATATGAATGAAATTTGACAATATTTTATTACTAAGGTATAATTCAGAGGACGCTCTTGCCAAAGGAGGTAATAAATGAAGAATATTAAAGGTATCTTTAAAAAGTTTTCAAATAAGGGTCCCAAGGCAAAGATAGTGTTAGGTTTAATTGCACTTATTTTTCTGCTAACCACAGTGGTTATTGTGGTAAACATGAGAAAAACAGTAAGTATCGATGTAGACGGTGAAATTCAAACAGTAATAACCTACAAAGGTACAGTTAAAGAAGTTTTGAATGAAAATGGTGTTGATGTAATTTCAAAGGACAAAATTGAACCATCCTTAGATTCAAAACTATCTGAAAATGAAACAATACAAATAAAGAAGGCAATACCTATTACAGTTGTTATAACAGGTCAAGAGCATGAAGTCTTAACAGCTGAAAATACGGTAGGAGATATGTTACTTGCAGAGACTGATTATATCAGGCAGCAGGGTGGCGATTACGATGAAGATGATGAAGTAGAGCCTTCAAGGGATACTGGAATTAGTGAAAATTTATTAGTTTCATTAGTTCAAGTTGAAATACAAGAAGTAGTTGAAAATGAAGTTCAAGAGTATGAAACCATAACACAAACTGACGATAATAAAGACATAAATTCAACAGAAGAAGTAGTACAAGCAGGACAAAATGGGACAATGGAAGTAAGCTATAAGATTTATAGCTATGAAGATGGAACAACCAAAAAAGAAATGCTTTCATCTACACTTGTAGAAGTACCTAAGGATGAAATAATTCTAAAAGGTAGCGGACACTTTATGTCAAGTAGAAGTGGTGAGCAAGTAAAAATTAAAGGGAAATCTATTTATGTTAGTGCAACAGCATATTATTGTGGAAACAATGCAATTACAGCAACAGGAAGACATGCTATAAGAAATACTGCAAAGGATGGAGTAAGTACAATTGCTGTAGATCCATCAGTAATTCCACTTGGTACATTAGTATATGTACAAGGTTATGGAAAAGCAGTAGCAGCAGATGTTGGAACTGCAATAAAAGGTAACAAAATAGATGTTTATACTACATCTCTTGCAGAAGCAAGGGCATGGGGTAGAAAAGATGGCTTAGAGCTTGGAATAATTGCATATCCAGGTGAATGGTAATAATTTAATAATTTAAGGGCTCTCTAAATGGATTATTTTAGTCTGTTTAGAGGGCCTTTTAACTTAAGTACTGTTTTATATTATTAATGTATACTATAATAGTCTAGGGGAAACAATGCTTATCCCTATTAATAAGATAAGAAAGGTTGTTTTATTTTGATTAAAGAAGTAATAGTTGTAGAGGGCAGAGATGATATAACAGCAGTTAAACAAGCAGTTGAAGCAGAAATAATAGCTGTAGGTGGATTTGGAATTAATGCTAAGGTTATAGATAGAATAAAAGAGGCACAAAAAAGAAAGGGTGTAATTGTATTAACGGATCCTGATTTTGCTGGAGAAAAAATTAGAAGTATAATAGCAAAAAGGGTAAAAGGTATTAAACACGCTTATATTGCCCAAGAGGATGGACTTAAAGATGGTGATATTGGTGTTGAGAATGCAAAACCAGATGTTATTATAAGAGCCTTAGAAAGTGCAAAGGTTACGTTAGAGGATAAAAATGACTTTTTTAATATGCAAGATATGTATCATTTTAAGTTAACAGGATATGATGATTCGAAAAAGAGAAGAATAATTTTAGGTAAGGTACTTGGCATTGGATATGGTAATGCCAATCAAATGATTTCAAGGCTAAATAATTATGGTATAACAAAGGATGAATTTATAAAAGCTATAAAAGAAATAGAAATACAAATAGGAGAGTAAATTATGAATATTGAAGATTATAAAACTCAGGAGTTAGTAAAAAAATATAACTTTAGATTTTCTAAAAGTTTAGGACAAAATTTCTTAATTGATGATTCTGTTTTAGAGGACATTGTAAATGGTGCAGAAGTTAATAAGGAGGATTTGATTATAGAAATTGGACCAGGTGTTGGAACACTAACAGCACAGCTTTTAAGAAGGGCAAAGAAAGTGGTATCTATAGAGCTAGATAGTAATTTAATACCTATACTTCAAGGGGAGCTTGGAAGCAATGATAATTTTAACTTAATACATAAGGATGCTTTAAAAGTTGATTTTAGTGAAATTATTGGAGAAGAACAAAGTGTAAAGCTTGTAGCTAATCTTCCTTATTATGTAACCACCCCTATTATAATAAAACTTCTTAAAGAAGGATATAATTTTAAAAATCTTACTATAATGATTCAAAAGGAAGTGGCAGAAAGAATAGATGCTGTGCCATCAACAAAAGAATATGGTTCACTTTCTTTATTTGTACAATATTATTGCAATACAGAGATTGTTAGAAGAGTTTCACCAACTTCATTTATTCCAAGACCAAAGGTAGATTCAGTTGTAATTAGGTTAGATAAACTTGAAAGTAAGGCAGTTTTAGTTAAGGATGAAAAATTAATGTTTGATATAATTAGAAATGTATTTAATATGAGAAGAAAGACTTTATTAAATGGAGTGAAATTTCTAGGGTATTCAAAGGAAAAGTTAGAGGAAGCTTTTAAAATTGCAAATATTGATTATAAAAGAAGAGGCGAAACCTTATCTCTTCAAGAATTTGCAAATTTAGCAGATGCTATGTTAGAAGTAAGATAGCATATAATTACATACCTTTAGCATATAATTAATTGAATAAATATATGTGGAGGAATAGGGGCTTGGCACATAATAAATTGTATAGAAATTTTATAATTTTACAGGAGGATGAGAGAACTCATGCTTCATCTTTGGAAAAGGCAATGTCAGGTTACACTAAAATTGAGGTAAAGGGAGACAAATGTAAAATATCTTTTTACTCTCAAAACTTAAGAAAAGAAGAAAACTATTCTATGGTACTTATCTGCTATAAAAAAGATAATAAACAAATAGTAGATTTAGGCTCCTTGAAAATAGATGAAGGAGGAAAGGGAGAAAATTCAAAGGAATATTATATTAATGATATTGGGGGAATTGATCTTTCATATACAATGATATCTGGTGCAGGTGTTTATTTAAAGGGTGAAAATCCATCCTTTGTAATGTATGGATTTGCAAGTGGTGAAGAGATAAAAGATGATTGGAAGAACTTAAAAATAGTTAAATCTAAGGATTATGAAATAGTTGA
>CAMNZV010000004.1 GCA_946575275.1 uncultured Clostridium sp.
AAGTAAGGTTTTAAATCTTGATTGTATAAAATTCAACTAACAATGGAAAGAACCAATTTAATTTTAGCATTAATAGAAGAATCCATTGGAATAACCATGGTTGCAAATCCATCGTGTGGCGATGTGCAAGCAGGCTTGATAAAACAGCTGTAGATTGCATTCCACGAACCATGCGGGAAGAAGATTTGCAGAATGCTGTGGTGCAGGCAGTCAATTCCGTTTTTGAATCCAAAACACAGTTCATGGATATTCTAAATCGAAATATTGCAGTAGTCATGAACCAGGTCGATGGCAGTGAGGTAGAACTGATTGAACGTAAATTGGAACAGCTGCAAAAGGAACTGCTCAAACTGGCAAATAAAAACCAAGATTACTCCATTCTTGTCAATGAAATTTACAGACTTCGAGACGAGAAGGAGGCTGCACTGGCTAAGAATGCAGGATTTGCAAGTCAGAAACAAAGAATGGATGAAATGACAAAATTCCTTAAAGAGCAGAAAGATACTATACAAGAGTATGATGAGCAGATAGTTCGAAAACTGATAGAAAAGATTACGGTGCATGATGAAAAAGTCACAGTAGCCTTTAAATCTGGGATGGAGATTGATGTGAAAATGTAAATTTTAATTATGGGGAATCCCCTAGACTTATAAAAGCTAGGGGTGCTTTCTAATGTTAATCATGAATTGTAATATTTCTATTATCGATTTCTATTAACCCTTCATCTTTCATTCGTTTTAATTCACGAAAAAGCGATGGTCTTTGAACACCAAAATGGTCAGCAAGCTGTTTTTTTGAAATAGGTAAAATGATAGTTTTAGATTTCTGAACGGCAGAAAGTGCAACAAGGTAATCCATCAGGTTTTCTCTTAAAGATTTCTGAGTATACATAGCTATTTTTTTATTCATCCCTTGGGAGTTTAAGGATAGTGACTTCACAAAGGACATAACAAAACTATATTCTTTTAGCAGCTTGCTAACTGCTATTTTTGAAATATGGAAAAGGGTACATCCAGCTGTACAATAAATATTCATTGGATATCTATTTTGCTCCCCGAATAAGAGATTTGCCCCAATAATACTGCCTTCGCAAAATTTAAATACAATAGTTTCAGAACCGTTAGATGCTAGAGAATAGGCTATTAAATTGCCTGAAAGAACTATATCCATTCCATAACACTCTGAATATTGCTCATGCACAGTTATTCCTTTGTTATAAGAACGCTTAATAATTTGATTGCTTAAAATTAAACTTTCTAATACTTTTTGATCTACATCTTTAAAGTGAGGTAGATTTTTTAAGTCTTCAACCATAAAATCACCTTTTTATTTTTATTATATCAAAAAGAAACTTATGTGTCTATTTAGTTATAAAATATAATGTTAATATGATTACAACGAATAAAAAGGAGGCAATTTATTATGATAGAAAAAGTATTTGAGTTATCTAAGAAAAATGAGAAAGCAGTGGAGAAGGTTGTTTTTGATGAAAACCTACATTATTTGCACATGGTCTTTAATAAGGGTGAGGGGTTGCCTGAACATTTCTCCAACTCTAATGTTTATATGACCGTTATGAAAGGAACTCTGTCTATCGGTCTTGATGAACAAGAAGTTCACGAGTATTCGTATAATACTTTGATAAAGATTCCAGTTAATACAAAAATGAATGTAAAAAATCTTAATGATGATACTCTAGAATTAATTGTTGTAAAATCACCAGCACCAAAGATATAAACAAGATGGAGGAATTATAAATGGATATTTTTACAATCGGCATATGGATTGGAACTTTAATTTTTCTTGGAGTTTCTTTTGCTAAAAATAAGGGAAAGACAAAGCAAGCACTTAAAATGGCATTTAATATGGGAAAAGGAATGGCTATAAGTATATTTTCAATCATTTTTGCAATTGGATTAATCCTGACACTACTTCCACCGGCAGATATTGCATCTTTTGTGGAAAAACAGTCAACTGCAATTGCAACAATAGCATCGGCTTTGTTAGGAACAATTACACTAATTCCAGCCTTTATCGCTTTCCCGCTAGTAGGGACACTGGTAGATGCGGGAGTTGGGATAGTTCCTTCCGTGGCATTTTTAACATCTTTAACAATGGTCGGTGTTGTAACCTTCCCTCTTGAGAAAAAGGAATTCGGCGTTAAGTTTACAGCAGTTCGTAACGGACTTAGTTTTCTGTTCGCTATAATTATTGCACTTGTAATGGGGGTGATTATATAATGGTCTTAAAAAAAATAAAGGATAATTTGTTCTTTTTTATAATTATTTTGGCATATGCAATTATGACTACCATTAATCCGTCTATGGGGATAGAATCAGTTAAAAACAGTGGCTATTACATTAAGGAAATGCTTATGATTATGCCAGTTATCTTCGTGCTTACTGCGCTTTTAGATATGTGGGTTTCAAAAGAAAAAATAATGAAATTTCTAGGTAAGGACGCCAAAGCCAAAGGTGTTTTTCTAGCTTTTGTAATTGGAAGTATTTCAGCAGGCCCAATATATGCGGCATTTCCAATGTGCGTTATGCTTCACAAAAAAGGTGCATCAATTAGAAACATCATTATTATTTTAAGTTCTTGGGCAGTCATTAAGGTTCCAATGCTTTTAAATGAAGCAAAGTTTCTAGGCCCTAAGGTTATGGTTAATCGTTGGATATTAACTGTTGTGGCAATTATCATTTTTTCGTGGATTGCAGACAAGATAATAAAGGATAAGGATTTGCCAAGCGAGGAAACATTACAAGTAGGATTAATAATTAATAAAGGTGCTTGCATGGGTTGCACTTTGTGTACTAAGAATTATCCAGAACTCTTTGAAATAAAGAGTAAAAAGGCAGTCATTAAGGCACATGATGCAACTACAATAGATAAGGAAAAACTTCAAACTACAATAAATGCTTGTCCTGTTAAAGCTATAGAATATATAGAAGATTAACGATGATAATTTTGTATCACAATTAAAATATAACACCCTGTAGGCTATAAGAGTCTATGGGGTGTTTTTTACTAAATCAGTTTACATTTTAATTGAAATGAGAAACTTAATCAATCAAAAAGTGAAGCTTTGCAATTGAGTTATAGCATATTTTTAAAATAAAATTCAAAGAGTTATTGACATATGACATTAACAGGGATATACTAGTGATAGTAAATGGCATATGTCATAAACTGAAAGGAGGTGAATGGTATGCCTAGAAGAGATGGAACTGGCCCAATGGGTGCTGGAACAATGACTGGACACGGTTTAGGCTTTTGCACAGGAAAAAATGAAGTCAAGCGTAGTGCTGGACTTGGATTAGGTCTTGGATTTGCTTGCAGACGAGGGTTTGGTATTGGATTTGGGAGAGGTTTAGCAATAAATCAATATGGAACAAAAACGCATAAGGGCTTACTTCAAGAACAAAAAGAATTACTGCAAAGCCGAATCGAAGTCATTGATAAACAATTAAATTACCTATAAAAGGTAATTAGAGGCAACTGGAGGACGCTCTTGTTATTTCTGATTAGAAATGGGGTGATAGATTATGCCAAGACCAATGAAATGGAGAAAAGTGTGTTGTCTGCCAGAAAGTAATAAATTTGGCCCTCTTGATTCAGTGTTGGACGATCAAGATCATGTAAACATGACAGTTGATGAATATGAAACAATAAGGCTTATAGATTTGGAGGGTTTTACTCAGGAAGAGTGTGCAAAACAAATGAATATTGCCCGTGCTACCGTTCAGGGAATATATGTAGAAGCCAGAAGAAAGTTAGCTGAATCATTGGTAAATGGAAAAGTACTGTTTATTGAGGGTGGGGAATACCGTCTTTGTGACGGATTAGGAAATGGATGTGGCCGAGGCTGTCACAGGCATGGACGTGGCAGACGCTTTACAGATAATGGGGATTGAGGTGACTGATTATATATTCTGAAAAAGTAATTGAACATTTTATGTGCCCTCAAAATGTTCATAGTATGCCAGATGCCGATGCCGAAGGAAGTTTTGGTGATCCTTCATGCGGGGATTCGCTGACTGTTTATATAAAGGTGAAAGACAATCAGATAGATGAAATAAGTTATCTTGTGTTTGGCTGTTGTGCATCAATTGCAACGTCAAGCATGACATCGGTGTTAGCAAAAGGTAAAACATTAGATGAAGCATTGGATATTAGAGAAGAAGATATCATTCAAGCTTTGGATGGACTTCCTGAAAGTAAGGTTCATTGCTCAAATTTAGGAGTAAGTGCATTACGTAACGCAATCAATAATTATTTAATTAGTAAAAGAACGGAGGATTCTTATGAAAATTGCAATTCCGGTAGATGAGAAAAGTTTGGAGTCGAACGTATGTATATCCTTTGGACGCACTCCCTATTTCCTTATTTATGATACAGATACTAAAGAAAGTGTATTTCTTGACAACAGTGCAGTAGCAAGTACAGGTGGCGCAGGGATTAAGGCTGCACAAACGATAGTAGATAATAAAACAAATGTTTTACTAACTCCCCGCTTAGGAGAAAATGCTGCTGATGTGTTTAAAGCCGCTGAAATCAAAATTTATAAAACGACAACCGCTTCAGCCAAAGATAATATTGATGCCTTTATTGTTGGAAAACTTCCTTTGCTAGATGAAATTCATGCAGGATTTCATGGACACGGAGGCAATTAATATGAGAATAGGTGTGCTAAGCGGCAAGGGCGGCACAGGGAAAACACTGGTATCGGTGAATTTAGCTTCGGTAACGAAAACATCAACATATATAGATTGTGATGTCGAAGAACCTAATGGGCATCTATTCTTTAAACCTAAAGATGTTCAGAAGGAAGAAATATCAGTAAATATTCCAAAGGTTGATAATGAACTATGCAATGGATGCCGAAAGTGCGTTGATTTTTGTAAATTCAATGCTCTTGCCTATATTAAAGATAAACTGATTGTTTTCGAAGAGGTCTGTCACTCCTGTGGCGGTTGTATTATGTTTTGCCCTGAAAAGGCGCTGACAGAGAAAGAAAAGGTTATTGGGAAAATTCAAAAAGGAACTTCCGGCCAGGTAACGGTATACACAGGAATATTAAATACTGGTGATGCTTCAGGTATCCCTATTATAAAAAAACTTCTTGCTGAGAATAAATCAAATTCGAATGAGTGGACATTTATTGACTGCCCTCCTGGAAGTGCCTGTATTGTAATGGAAAGTATTAAGGAGGCGGACTATTGTATATTGGTAGCTGAACCTACAATGTTTGGTGTTCATAACCTCAATATGGTATACGAGTTGGTCAAGTTATTCAATAAGCCGTTTGGTGTAGTTCTAAACAAGTGTATAGAAGGAGAAAATCCGTCTGAAAAATTTTGTATAGAAAAAAATATTAAAATTTTAGACCAGATCCCATTTGATAATGAACTTGGAATATTGAATTCAAATGCAGAAATTGCCGTAAGGAAAAATCAAAAATATCAGGCTTTATTTTCTTCTCTGTTAGAAACAGTGAAAAAGGAGGTGCAGCATGAAACAACTTCTTATTCTTAGTGGAAAAGGCGGTACTGGGAAAACTACTATAGCCAGTGCTTTTATCAAGCTTTCAAACGCTAAGGCTTATGCGGATTGTGATGTAGATGCACCTAACATGCACCTTATAACAGAACAAAACTCTGAACCAAGGAAAACAGATTATTATGGTTTACCAAAAGCAGAGATAAATCCAGAACTGTGCATCGAATGCGATAGGTGTAGACAAAACTGCAGATTTGATTCTATTTCAGTAGATAAGAAATATAAAGTAGATCCTTTTGCATGTGAAGGCTGTGGAGTTTGCAAAGCTGTTTGTCCAGTAGAAGCTATATCTTTAAAACCAGATGTAGCTGGTGAGTTGATGTTATATGCAAATGAAGGAGAAGTTTTTTCTACAGCACAGCTGAAAATGGGTAGTGGTACTTCAGGAATGCTGGTCACAGAGGTTAAAAAACAGATGAAGTCGGAGGTAGTTGATGCCCATCTTGCAATTATTGACGGTTCTCCAGGCATAGGCTGTCCTGTAATAGCATCACTTAGCGGTGTGGACATGGTTTTGATAGTGGCCGAACCGTCCATATCTGGCATTAGTGATTTGGAGCGAATCATAAAAACAGCAGCGAAATTCGGAACTAAGACAGTAGTATGTATAAACAAATTTGATACCAACGTAGAAAACACAGAAAAGATAGAAGAGTTATGTAAAAAACAAGGGCTGGTTTTTATGGGTAGAATACCTTTTGATTCGAATGCAGTAAAAGCGATTAATAACGGAGAGACCATTGTAGACATAGATTGTGCATCGGGCGCAGCAGTGAAAGCGGTTTACAATGAGACAATGAAATTACTTTTTGAAGAAGGTGGTGGGCTAAGGTCATGATTATCAAAACATTAGTGGAAAACACATCGACATCGAAAGACTTCGGTAACGAACATGGTTTTAGTCTGTATATTGAAACAAATGCTCATAAAATTCTATTTGATGTTGGAGCAAGTGAGTTATTTCTTAAAAATGCTGAAAAACTTGGCGTCAATATCACTGACGTTGATTTTCTTGTAATTTCACATGGACATTATGACCACGGTGGTGGATTAAAAACCTTTTTTAAAGAAAATACAAAGGCAGAGGTGTTTTTACACAATCTTGCTTTCGAGAAACATTATGCTATACGTCCAAATGACAAATTAGATTTTATCGGTCTTGATGATGAGCAGAAACAAAACAAGCAAATTGCACTTACGTCAGACCGATTCTATATCAGCAATGGAATCCAAGTATTCTCAAATGTTGTTCAAAGAGAGACTCAACCAAAATCAAATCGTGGTTTGTTAACTGAGCAAAATGAACGAATGATAGATGATACTTTTGCACATGAACAGAATCTCATCATAGAGGAAGACGGAAAGACCCTTCTAGTAACAGGCTGTGCTCATAATGGTATCATAAATATACTTGAACATTTTCAAGAAATAAAAGGTCGTACGCCTGATTATGTAATAGGCGGATTTCATCTTTCCAGTCGCTCTGGTGGCAATGAGGACTCTGATATGATAGATAGAATCGGTAAATATCTAATGGCTACAAAAGCAAAGTATTATACCTGTCATTGTACAGGATTAGCACCTTATAAAAGACTGAAATTGGGTATGGGTGATAGCATCGATTATCTGTCAGCAGGCAGTGAAATTACAATCTAAAATAAAAAGGAGCAAGAATATGAGTGAAAATTGCAATCAAAGCTGCAGCAGTTGCTCGGAGGACTGCGCAGAAAGAAAAGAACAAAAAAACGGATTTCTCCGAGAAACTGCACGAGATGAGCAGCATTAAAAAGGTCATTGGTATTGTTAGTGGAAAAGGAGGAGTAGGAAAGTCACTTGTTACCTCTATGCTTGCAGTTACTATGAATAGAATGGGTTATCATACTGCCATTCTTGATGCAGATATTACAGGACCTTCTATTCCAAAGGCATTCGGAATTCGGGAAAAAGCCACTGGTAGCGAATTTGGCCTATTCCCTGTTAAAACAAAGACCGGCATTGATATTATGTCTGTTAATTTACTTTTAGAAAAGGATACTGACCCTGTTGTATGGAGAGGACCAATAATTGCTGGTACAGTTAAACAGTTCTGGAGTGACGTTATTTGGAGCGATGTGGATTTTATGTTCATCGATATGCCGCCGGGTACCGGTGATGTTCCTCTTACGGTATTCCAGTCCATTGCTGTTGATGGGATAATTGTCGTAACCTCTCCTCAGGAGTTGGTTTCAATGATTGTTTCTAAAGCTGTCAAAATGGCTGAAATGATGAATATCCCTATTATTGGTCTAGTAGAAAATATGTCCTATTTTAAATGCCCGGATAACGGCAAGGACTATCAGATATTTGGCGAAAGCCATATAGAAGAAATTGCTAAAAAGCATAATTTAAAGGTTCTTACTAAACTACCTATTGACCCGAAAATTTCAGCTGCCTGTGACAAGGGCATGATAGAACTTTTCGATGGCAATTGGTTTGATAGCACATCAAAATTACTGGAGGAAAGACTTGAGGAAAATAAAAAGTGAGTGAACATTCAACATTAGCAAAAGAATTATTCACAAAAGGATACAATTGCTCTCAATCGGTAGTGTTAGCCTTTTGTGATGAAACAGGACTAGACTCAGAAACAGCACTGAAGATTTCTTCCTCTTTTGGTGGTGGAATGGGAAGACTACGAGAGGTATGTGGAGCAGTCAGTGGAATGTTCATAGTTGCAGGAATGCTAGATGGGTATTCAAATCCTTTAGATAGAGTTGCCAAAACTTAGCATTACAAGCTGATTCAGTCACTTGCAATGAAATTTAAGAATGAAAATAAATCATTCATTTGCAGAGAGCTTTTAGGTTTATCTGTTGATAGACAAAGTCACATACCAGAAGAAAGAAACGAAGAGTATTATAAAAAACGTCCCTGTGCAGAACTTGTTGAGCATGCAGCAGAAATATTAGATGATTATATTCAAAATAAAAAATTGGAGGAAAAAACAATGATGAAAATAGCAGTAGCAAGTGAAAAGGAAAGGGTAACAGAGCATTTTGGGCATTGCGAAGGGTTTATGATTTTTGACACCGAAAATAATCAAATTGTCAAAAGCGAAACCATTGCTAACCCCGGACATAAACCTGGATTCCTGCCTAATTTTCTTGCCGATCGTGGTGTAAATGTCATCATCAGCGGTGGTATGGGCGGAGGTGCAGTTGAGATTTTTAATGAAAGGAACATCGAGGTTATTGTTGGAGCAAGAGGTAATGCCAAAGCAGCAGTAGAAGCATACTTGAAAGGCTCTTTAAAGTCGACTGGTTCTGTTTGCCATGAACATCAGCATCATGATGAATGTGGCGAATAAAATATCACATTTATATTGTGAAATAGTGCTTGTACGGTATAATTAGTGCAAGTACTATTTTTTACTACCATATATATAGAATTGGAGGTTTATTAATGAAAGTTGGATTAATTAGATGTATGCAAACTGAGGATATGTGCCCCGGAACAACTGATTTTAAAGTGATGAAAGAGAAGAAATGCGCATTTGAAGGTATAGAAGAGGAAATAGAAGTTATTGGAGTGAACACCTGTGGCGGTTGTCCTGGGAAAAAGGCAGTAACCAGAGCGGCTGAAATGGTAAAACGAGGTGCAGATACTATTGTTTTGGCTTCATGTATAACAAAAGGAAATCCTATTGGATTCGCATGCCCGTACGCACAACAGATGAGGGCTGCAATTGAAAAGAAGGTTGGAGAAATAATAAAGATTATTGATTATACGCACTAATGGTAAAGGTATTTGTAAAATAACCTTTCACCGTTAACCGTTCTACCAAACGGACATATTGAGAGTTTACCTGCATTTACTGGACTCGTGGGTACTTGGAAAAAGCTAAAGAGACCTTAAGAGAGAATATGAAAGGGGCATTCAAATGAAAAAAAAGGATTTGATGCATGAAATTAAAAATCAATATATAGAAAAACAAGGGTATCACGATGTTACTCACACTCATCATCAAGGACATGAGTCAGCTTCACACGCTTCATGTATCACTGTAGTTCCGATCTTTAATCATTTAGAAGGAGAACAGATGGAGGAAATTATGAAAGTAACGAAATCGACCTCTTTTAAAAAGGGTGAAGTAATTTACCGAGAGGGAGATATATCCGATTTATTATATATTGTAAGTAAAGGGAAAATTCGAATTTACCGTTTGTCTGAATCAGGAAAAGAACAATTAGTGAGAATATTAAATCCAGGCGATTTCACTGGAGAGCTTGCCTTGTTTCGCGAATCAATTCAGGAAGCATATGCAGAAGCAATGAGTGATACCGATGTATGTATGATTAGTAGAAATGATTTGCAAGAATTTTTATTAAAGTACCCTACTATATCTTTGAAGATTTTATCGGAATTCTCTAATCGATTAGAAACATCAGAAAAACAAACAACTAGATTTGCCACAGAGAAGGTAGATACTAGATTAGCACTGTTTCTTGCAGAATGCATGGAAAGCGGAGATGGTCCAATGGAAATTGAATTGCCAATGAGTAAAAAGGATTTAGCCTCTTATCTAGGAACTACTCCAGAAACTATTAGTAGAAAGTTAGCTGACCTTGAAAATGAAGGATATATAAAACAAAAATCAGGTAGAAAGATTGAGATTTTGGATTTAGATGGATTGTTGTTGGTATAGATGTGATAATATAAAGTAAAATAGTAGTAAAAATTATTAAAACATTTAAAAAAGACTAAACTTGATTTAGATCAATTTAATTTCTTTCAATCTATAGTATTATATAATCAAGATAAAGAAAAAATAAAACAAGAAAGAAGGAAAAAAATATGTCAAGACAATTAAATTTTAATCAAGTAAAGGAAACTCATTTAAAAACATTAGCACAATATGTTCCAGTTGTAGCAAAAGTTCATGGAGGAAATCATCCAGAATTCTACCAAGTTCGTAAAGTATATGATGAACTTGCAAAGAAAGCAAAAGATGCGGGAGTAGAAAAGCCGGACTTAAAAGAGGAGTTTGTAAAATTACGTGAAATCACAGATAATTATACAGTTCCAGGTGATGTATGCGAAAGTTATGAAGCAGTATATAACATGTTAGCAGAATTAGATAAAGCATATGAAGCATAAAAGAAAATAAACAAAGCAATGAAAAGATATAAATAATCTAATAGGGAGGAGTATGAATATGCAAAAATTTATATTAGGAAGAAAAAACCATATTACAATAGTAAGTGCAATTTTAATAATAATTGCATTTGTCAGTAAATTAGGCTTCGAAAACGAACAAATAGCCATATGGGCATTAGTAATTGCTTCAATTTTGGGAGTTTCACCTATTGCGATTCAAGCGTATCAAGCATTAAAAGTCAAAGTAGTTAGTATTGATGTTTTAGTTACCATTGCAGTTATCGGAGCCTTTATAGTTAGAAACTACGAAGAATCAGCAATTGTTACATTTTTATTTCTATTTGGAGCTTATCTAGAACAAAGGACACTTAATAAAACACGTTCTGCAATTAAAGAATTAACTCAAATGGCACCAGAAAGTGCCTTAAAACAAGTGGAAAATGGTGAGTTTGAAGTAGTAGAAATAGATGAAGTTGATGTAGGAGATATTTTGCTTGTTAAAACGGGTGCAAAAATCCCAGTTGACGGTACAGTGTTAACAGGAGAAGGGCATATTAATGAAGCAAGTATTACAGGAGAAGCGGTTCCTGTAAGTAAAAAGAAAGATTCGGGGCTATATGCCGGAACAATTTTAGAAAATGGAACTATTCAAATCACTGCTGATCGTGTAGGTGAGGATACTACTTTTGGTAAAATCATTGAGTTGGTTGAAGAAGCACAGGATTCAAAATCAGAAGCAGAACGTTTCATTGATAGATTTTCTAAATACTACACACCAGCTGTTTTAGTTCTCTCTTTTATTGTATGGATATTTTCAAGGGATATTGAACTTGCAATTACAATATTAGTTTTAGGATGTCCAGGAGCATTGGTAATCGGTGTACCGGTTTCAAACGTCGCGGGGATTGGCAATGGAGCACGTCATGGAGTCCTTCTAAAAGGTAGCGAGGTTATTAGTGACTTTAGCAGACTAGATACCATGGTATTTGACAAAACAGGTACATTAACAATAGGAAATCCAAAAGTAGCTGATAAAGAAATTTATGCAGATAATGTATATGAAGTATTAGGGTATCTAGCAAGTGTTGAAAAGGAATCAGATCATCCATTAGCAAAAGCAGTTGTAGAATATATTGGAGATATAAAATTATATACAATTGAAAAAACAGATGTTGTAAAAGGTGGAGGAATTGTAGCTCATGTAGAAGGTCATAAAGTTGCAGTCGGTAATGTGGCACTAATGGAGCAAGAAAATATTCTTTTAAGTGAAAAAGCTCGTGCAGATATTGCCAGATTTGAGAAAAATGGAAATTCACTTGTTTTAACATCAGTTGATGGTGAATTAAAAGCATTGATGGGTATTCGTGATCAAATTCGCCCGGGTGTAAAAGATGATCTTAAAAAGTTGAAAAAACTTGGTGTTAAAAATCTAGTAGTTCTTTCTGGTGATAACCAAGGAACAGTTGATTTAGTAGCACGTGAACTAGGACTTACAGAAGCTCATGGACATATGTTGCCAGAAGATAAAGCAACATATATTAAAGAGTTACAAGAAAAAGGTCAAATTGTGGCATTTGTTGGAGATGGAGTAAATGATAGTCCTTCACTAGCTCTAGCACAAATTGGAATTGCTATGGGAAATGGAACAGATGTAGCAATCGAAACTTCAGATGTTGTTTTAATGAATTCAGATTTCAGCCGCTTGCCACATGCATTAGGTTTAACAAAAGCAACCGCTAATAACATGCTTCAAAATATTATTATTGCAGTAGGGGTTGTATTAGTCCTTCTTGCCAGCGTATTCTTTAGTGAATGGATGAACATGTCAATCGGTATGTTAGTACATGAAGCAAGTATATTAGTAGTGATTTTAAATGGTATGAGACTTCTTCGCTATAAATTAAGAAAATAAAAATAAATAAAATTCTTGATGTAAATCAATTTATTATAGATAATAATAGTATATAATACAATTAACATAAACTAAAGGAGAGATGAAAAATGCAAAAAGCAACAATTCAATTAGAAACATTAACATGTCCATCATGTATGCAAAAAATAGAAAATGGAGTTAAATCATTAGATGGAGTAGACAAAAAAAGCATAAAGGTGCTATTTAATTCAAGTAAAGTAAGAGTGGAATATGATGATGAAAAAGTATCTATAAAAGATATTGAAAATGCCATCGATAAATTAGGATATGAAGTTATAAAATCTCAAGTAAAAGCTTTATAAAATAAGAGGGAATAAGTTTGGTTTTAATGATATCAGATGCTGGTTAATGTCATCTACGGTAAAGGACACAGTTACCAAGTTATAATGTCGTTGATATCTTCCCACACACGAAAGTCCATAGTGGATATGTTCTCACAAAGAGAATTTCTGATAAAAATATTTTGGTTACTAGTATTTGACAGCTATAACTTCCGCTCAAGCCATGTGGAGAGTGTTGTCTTGATGTCAAGGAAATAGCAGAGAGGAAAATGAAATGGAATTTGGTATGCCTACCCTAATAGAAATTGATGATTTTGAACACACATTAGAATTGGCAAACGAACTTTCTTTGAACTTTATAGAACTAAATATGAATTTGCCTCAATATCAGTGTGAAGAACTTGAACGCAACCTTTCTGTACTCAAATCTTATAAAGATAAATATAGAATCTAATATACTATACACTTAGATGAAAATCTAAATGTTTGTGATTTCAATAATTTTCTGTTCTTTATCTATCAAATCTCATTTACATTTTACCAAATATGTTGTCAAAAACATTTTACATACATTGAATGTAACATTAAAACTTGACCCTCTGTAGCTGTTGTATTAGCCATTCTAAGTTGCACACCATTCACCTCGTTCATCTACAATATTTCCCATCTCATCCACTAAGAATTTAAACAGATTTTTCTTAAACTATGTTCTTCCTATAATACCAACTGTCAGGAATACTAGAGAACATATCAATACCTAAAAATCATGCTCTGGTTCTTTCACTTAATACACCATCAACTATCACATAAACTTTATCACAAAACTCCAGCATTCTTTCATCATGAGTAACCATAATGGTTGCCTTTTTTTGTTCCTTGGTCTCTTTGGCTAATAACTTTACAACTTCATACGCTCTATTGGTATCTAAGCTTGCAGTTGGTTCATCAGCAAAGATTACAGAGGGTTGATGATATAATGCCTTGGCAATTGCTGAACGCTGTCTTTCACCACCTGATAATTCATTCGGGTATTTATCCTTAAGTTTTTCCACATCGAGCTTTAGAAACAGTTCATTCATCCATTCTTGGTTAACTTTCGATTTGGTTATTTTATTATATAAAACCATTTGCTCTTTAATAGTTAAAAACGGAATTAAATTAGAAGCTTGTAATATAAACCCAATATTCTCTAAACGTATTTTTGATTTTTCCTTAATATCTAACTCGCTAAAAGGTTTACCATTTAATAAAACTCTTCCTGTAGTTGGTTTTTGTAATCCACCTAATATAGTCAAAAACGTTGATTTACCTGACCCTGATGGACCCACAATACCAATAAGCTCACCTTCATTAGCAACAAAATTTGTTTCTTTCAGTGCTCTAATTACATTATCACCTTGCAAAAAATCTTTGGTTACACCAGTCATTTCTATTAATCGTTTCATATTAACCTCCTATGGCCTTTAATGGGTCTATTTTCAACACCGCACTCACAGAGAATAATCCTCCAAAAAGGGCAAATAAGAAAAAGGCTACTGTGATTATTAGATAAAAAAGAATGTTTACAGCAAACGGAATAATATCAGATAAAAATATTCCTGATAATGCTGTAAGCACTAAGCCAATTAGAATTCCAAATGCCACAAGTAAAAACGTTTGAACAATAACAGATGCCCCAATATAACCATTCGATATACCTTGAGCTTTCATTACCCCAAACATACTGGTTTTCTGAATGGTTAGTACATAAATAGATATGCCCAGTACAAATGCTGTAATAATTATTAAAAAAATAATCATAACTGAAAATGTTAATACTTGAGCGGTATAACCCGGTAAAGTTGATATGTAGTCCTCGGTTGTATAACTAAGTAGATTACCTGGCAAATTATTAATTTCACCCTTAACAACTATACCACTGAACAAATCTGGTGTGTTGTTTGATCCATAACGGTAAGCCTGCCATGTGTCTAAGCTCATAAAAACAACAGGTGCTGTTTGATATGTTGTTTTTGAAGAAAATCCAATAATCTCATATTGCTGTTCGCTTCCTGTGACACCTAGAAAATCTCCAATCTCATACCCTTCTTTTTTAAGCTCTTCATCAACAATAACTTGATTATCCATTAAAGTAAGATCCTCATGTTCCGTTGGTTTAATAAAACTATCATTATCGATTCCAAAGAAATACACATCTACTCTTGAATCAAGTATATTTTCAGCTAAAGGATTATTAATAACTGCTGGAAACAAACCTAATTTTGTCTTTGCTCCATTTACTTCAATCCCATCATAATCAGCTTGTTCCATATATGACATCATCATATTATCATTGGCATCAACCGTTAAAACAATTTGATCTGAATTCCACTGTTCTATGGCATTTGTATAAGATGAAGCAAGCCCATTGGCCAATGATGTTAAAAAGTAAACTAAATAGCTAATAAGTGCAACTACCGCAATAATTAGAGCGAATTTCGTTTTAGAATACTTTAATTCTTTAAATGCTAAAAACATATGCTCTCTCCTTATCTGTTGTTTTTTTGTAATAATCTCTCAATGTCTTGAGCAATCTTATTCGGTTTTACACGAGGTGAATATCGTTTAATAACTCTCCCGTTTTGATCAACTAAAAACTTTGTAAAGTTCCACTTAATTTTTTGATTAAAAAAACCTTTTTTATATTGCTCTAATTCAACAACATTGTTATTAATATCTTCAATCCTGATTTGATATAAACTCATATTAACCTACATTTTTTTTACTTATTATTATAATAAATATACTTATATCACAAATAAACATTAATTTCAACTCTGTGTATGTATCTTACAATTATTTATTTTTTATGTCAATATACGATAATCTAGCATCGCGTTAGTAGTAAAGATTGGATGAGGAAAATAGAAATGCCTTGACACTTCAAAATGTCAAGGCATTTAATCCATAGATACTTTACAAAATTATTCTAATCTTTATTTGTTTCATCAACCCTTGGATATTCAAGTTCATTCTCAACTTTAATCATAATTACTTTATCATATTCAAAGAGTAAGGTGTCTCCAACCGGAACAATGATGTCACTACCTTTACGTTGCACCATGATAATGAGGCGATCTTGGGGCAAATCTAAATCTTTGATATATTGATTTCCCCATTGGTGACCACTTGGAATTGTGAATTCAATAAGATCATGTCCACTTTCATCAAAATGAGTTTCACCACCTAAGACAATAGTGTCATTTTCTTCTATGGTTATATGTCCTCTAGGAACAATCGTTTTGCCATTACGTTCAATTTTGGCAACAATAAAGTCGAATGTAAGGTTCAAATCCTTTACCTTACTACCAATTAAACTACTATTTGGGTGAATTCTTGTTTCTAAAAAGCCAATTTCCGCTTTGTCTTGATAGTAGTTGAAGGTCTGTAAGACTGTATCATTAGGATCTAGCATATCCCATCGCCTTGCTGCTGGTGGCATTAACGAGCCTTGAACCAGCGAAGATAGTACACAGATACCAAATACTATATGGTAAATATCAACTGAGAAAACCGCGTTACTATTCACAGCCATAATTGCAAAAGCAATAGTAGCAGCACCACGAATACCCGCTAATGAAACTATATTTAATTGATTACGTTTGAGGCGAAATGGCAACATGAGACCATAAACAGTTACTGGACGAGCAATGATAGTCATAAATAACATAATGGCAAGTGCTATTGGGAATGTCTTAACGAAATCTGTGAAGTTGGACAAAAGACCCAAGATGAAAAATAGACCAATCTGCATAATTTCACTAAATCCATCAAAGAAAAAGACGATATCACGCTTACCTCGGAATTCCATATTGCCAAGATAAATACCTAGAATATAGAGGGCCAAGTAACCATTTCCACCAAGAATATCTGTTGCAGCAAAAGTAATAAGCATGGCTGAAACCATAAAAACGGAATAAAGTCCGTCTGCTTCTATTGAAAGATTTTTAAGTAATTTTCCAATAACAAATGCAAAAACAAAACCCATGAGAATTCCGAGTGCTACCTGAGATAAAATCAGAATAGGAATGGAGACATCGGATCCTATAATTACAGATAAGAATACCATTGTCATTGTATAAGCAGTAGGGTCATTTGATCCACTTTCAAGTTCAAGTAGAGACGCTGAGTTGTATTTTAAATTTAAGTTTTTTGACCGTAGTATATTCGATACACTCGCATAATCCGTTGAACCAACAATAGACCCAATAAGCATACCTTCTAATAAATCAAAACCTAGAACAAAATGAGCAAATAAACCTGTGACTAATGCTGTGACTATAACTCCCAAGGAACTAAGTACAATCGCCTCTTTTGCAACAGGTTTGGCCATCTTCCAACTAGTTCAAAACCCACCATAGAACATGATTACCATGAGTGCAATCGTAGCAAAATTATTTGCAAATTCGAAATTCTCAAATTCAAGTCCCATCACGCCAAAGACCATTCCAAGCACGATAAATAATAATAGTGCTGGTATCCCATACTTGTTGGAAAAACGAATGGCGAATAGTGCAAGGATAAAAATAATACCTATAAATAAATAATACATAAAACTCCTTTCTAACAAAATAACATAAAGAAAATATTTGTAAAAATGATAATTTTTATCCCCATTACAAAGATTATTTAGTTTTTGAGCCAATCTCCATTTTACCATAATTTATATAAAGGTCAACCGAACACCGCTAGAATATACATTTTTAGCTAAGATTTCACTGCTCAATTTTAAACCCTTCCCTAAGACTACTTTGTATTGCTTGTCATCCAAGTCTTCTGTTCTTTCATCGAATCATTGATCTAGCATTTCCATTAAAGATAGATTTGCAATGATATCATATCCATTATTATATCCTCTAGGCCTAATAATCACTGTTCCCATGTCCTGAATTTGACCCAAGCCAATCCCCTCTGGAAAACTATGGGCAATGATAATCTGATTACACCCCATAGGTGGCATGATTTCTAGCCTTGATCGAAGAATACCCAGTATTTTTTGCTGCTCTGTGTCAGAAAGATTCCCACTTAGTTTAGAAATGTCATACCAAAATGGATCAATTTGAATACCAGTAACGTTGCCATTCCAAATAATCCTCCTTTTACTAAAGTTCCAGCATAGTTACAATTAAAGTATTCTGGGATACCTTTTAGGAATTCCTCTGCAACTCGCAATTGGCTCGCTTCCTCAAAGCCTCCTTGAATAATAAATGACATTTTTCCATACTTTTTCTTTTCTCTGTCGATTGTCTCTAGAAATTCCAAGAACAATCCAGGAACACCCTCCACATATAGAGGAACTACAAAAATAATAGATTTACTTTCATAGAATGCTTTTCTGCATTCATTCCATAGATTCTTATTATTTATAGAAAGAATATCTGCAGTATTTTCAGAATAATCCAATAATCCTTCTTGTACTTTGCGAGCAATTATATATGAAGTACTTCTATGATTACTTTGTGGTGAACAACTAAATATTGTATAATGCATTACGTAGTCCTTCCTTATCCGATAATTCGTATACGCCAAGAGAATCCGAATGAAAATTCATGTTTCCAAGTATAAAAAAGACATTGAATGTCATCTGTCCATTCAACGTCTTATAGCCTGTCAAGCCACTAGTATAACTGAGTTTTATATCTTTTCAATCTTCACGATAACTTCAACATGACTTGTTTGTGAAAACATATCCACTGGCTGAATCCTTAAAACCTCATATCCCTCTTCACTTAATATCCTTAAATCCCTAGCCAATGTGCTAGCATCACAAGAAACATAGACTATTTTATTAACCTTACTTTTTGAAATAGCATCTAAAAGTTTTATATCACAGCCCTTTCTTGGGGGATCTACAACAATTACATCAGCCTTCACACCATTATCTATTAAAGCTGGAATAATTTCTTCAGATTTACCAACAAAGAATTCTACATTATCTATATTATTAATTTTAGCATTTTCTTTAGCATTGTTTATAGCAGCTTCAACTATTTCTACACCATAAACCTTTTTAGCCCCTTGTGATAAAAATAAAGAAATTGTACCTGTACCACAATATGCATCAATAACTGTTTCATTGCCAGTTAAACCTGCATATTCTAAAGCTTTGTTATATAACACCTCTGTCTGTCTTGGATTTACCTGAAAAAAAGAAAGGGGTGATATATTAAATTTAAAGTTACCTATGTAATCTTGAATAGTATCCTCTCCATAAAGGGTAATACATTCATTACCTAATATAACGTTTGTATTGTAAGGATTAATGTTTAGAATTATACTTTTAACATTTGGTATTTCTTCTTTAATATTAGTTGTAAATTCATCTAAAGAAGGGACATCCCTTTTAGTTGCAACAAGAACAACCATTATTTCCTTAGTTTTAAAGCCATTTCGAACCATTATATGTCTAATTAAGCCATCCTTTTGAAATTCCCCATCTATTGTAGAGGGTTTTATATTATTAAAAAGAATCCATTTTTTCGTTATAGATATAATTTTATCTGCAACTGGATCTTGAATAATACATTTATCTATATCTATAATATTGTGGCTTCTTGGAGCATAAAAGCCTATTGATAGTTTATTATTTACTATTCCAATAGGAAGCTGAACCTTGTTTCGATACCTAAAGGAGTGATCCTCATTACCTAAAGGATATTCCACTAAATTATCATTTAAGCCTGCTATTTTATTTATGCAATCCTTAACTCTATTATGTTTAAAGTTTAATTGCTTTTTATAGGACATATGCTGCAAGGTGCAACCACCACATTTATTAAAATAATTACATTTAGGGTCAATTCTATCAGGAGAGGACTCTAAGATAGAAGATATTTTGCCATAGGCATATTTACTTTTAACCTTTAAAATTTTAGCTTTAATTTTTTCACCACAAATTGCACCTTGTATAAAAACAGGGAAGCCCATATCCTTTGCAATGCCTTCCCCTTCATAACCTTCTGAAATTATATTAACGGTATATTCTTTATTCTTTTCAAACAACTTAGCTCACCTCATTAAATTAGTTACACTAAATTATATCATATAATATTAACAATTGTTATTTATATGTTTCACACATAGTTTTAGATACACCATTATTAGAACCATAGATATTAACATCTTTAGCCTCACAATTACCATTTAGATTATAGGTACAGTTACTAGCCTTACAAAGGATTTGTGGGTTCATACCAGTTATATGATTTGAAAATCCATTGACGATTCCACCCATATAATTAAAATCTCCTACAGAATCCTGCATACCAGAATCTCTTTCTTCAACAAAGTTAGCACAAAAAGTATCAGAACTAGTGCTTGATGTAACCCCTTCTATTAAAATATTATTAGCAGAACATAGTCCTTGTTCATTATGCATACATACATGTGCACCACATTGTAATCTTGCCATAAATATCATCCTTTCAAAATTAGTTATGGTATAGTTTTATACAATTTATGTCCACATATACATACAAATTATTATTTTCTTCAATTATTTGAAAAACCTAATTAACTTAGGTATTATTAATATATTAGAAAATAGCTTATGGGGGGCTTAATAAGGCTATGAAATATAAAGAAATTACAAAGGCAGATGAAAAGGCAAAATTAGAGGCAAGAAAACGCTGGGACAGTATTGCAAAACCTTTAAGAAGTTTAGGCCTTTTAGAAGAGGCAATAATAAAAATAGCAGGATGTTATGGCACTAGTAATGTAAATATTAATAAAAAGGCTTTAATTACTATGTGTGCAGATAATGGTATAGTTCTAGAGGGGGTTACCCAAACAACACAGGAAATAACTGCTCTTGTTGCAGAAAACTTCACTAAAGATAAGGCAACAGTAAGCATTATGTGCAAGAAATTGGGAGTAGATTTATTTCCTATAGATATTGGTATATATAGAGATTTAGATAGTTATTTATTAGAGGATAATGGATTAAAGCCCTTTAATTTAATAAACAGAAAAATATCCTATGGAACAAAGAGTTTTTTTAAAGAGGCTGCCATGACTAAAGAGGATACTATAAAGGCTATTGATGTTGGAATAGACTTAGTTAAAAATCTTAAGGATATGGGATACAATATAATTGCTACAGGGGAAATGGGAATTGGAAATACATCAACTAGTAGTGCAGTTGCAGCAGTTTTTTTAGAGGAAAAGGTTGAAAGGGTAACAGGAAAAGGTGCGGGGTTATCAGATGAAGGCCTAGAACGAAAGATATTTGTTATTAA
>CAMNZV010000005.1 GCA_946575275.1 uncultured Clostridium sp.
TTCCGTTTAATAACTCTATTAAAGGATATTGCCCTGATATTTTATCTCCACATTTTCTGCATTTTCCTTTTAAAAATATATAGCTAAAAACTGGTATTAAATCCATCCATTTTAACTCATAACCACATTTAAAACAATGGGACCCTGGAAATGCTATAGATTGTTCATTGGGGATTCTATAAATACATACATTTAAAAAACTTCCAATACACAACCCTATAATTATTACAAATATATAATCCATTTTATTTCCTCCGTTTATTATTTTATTATACAAACTCAAATTTTACAATATATTATTTAAGTTTATATTTATTAACACACCTGTATGAAAATCCAAGTAAAATCCAAAATGTTGGTGCTACAGCTATCATACTTATGTTGAAAAATGATTGCACTAAATATGCTATTATTGTAATCAAAAGAATTTTGTTTATATCATCCTTTTTATTTTTCCAAAGTCTAACTATTATAAGTATTAACAATATTAAATAACATACTAATGTAAATATACCACAACTTACTGCATACTCTAAAAATTCGTTATGAGCCTTATCTATAAATGCTCCATGTTCAATAAAATAACTTGTAAATTCATCAGTATATTCTTCTGAAAGTCTATACTTTAAGGTATCTGGTCCATAACCTAAAAATGGTTTATCTAAAAATGCATCAAAGGATATTCTAAGAATTTCTGCACGTCCTCCTGCACTACCTGTTAATTCACCATTATCTGAAACTATCTGATTTTTATTACTTCTATTTATAATACTATTATCAGTTGTTACATTTAAAACTATAAATATAAGTAAGAAGGATAAAAGAACAATTCCTGCCCTTTTTAAGCAATCCTTTCTCCTTATAATAAATGCAAGTCCTAGTATTGAAAATACTACAAAAGCAAGCCACCCACTTCTTGTTAAGGAACACATTAAGGCTGTAAATAATATTAAGCTATATATTAAATAGCGAATTTTATTTTTAAAAATATATAATCCCATTGATAAAAATAAAAATATACATATATAATTTGAGAAAAAGTTTCTATTTCCTATAGTACCAACAGCATCACTTGCTTCATTACCATATAATGGCACTATCATTTTTACAAAGTCTATTCCATAAAACTGCAATATCCCATGTATTGCCATAACACATGATGAAATTAAAATTATATTTAAGCTTTTTTCTGTTATATCTAAATATCTAGATGCACAAAAAAACACTATTATATATACTAATATACTAAAAAACCCTTCTCCCCTAGAAAAACTTCCAAAAAATGCAGTATATTTATCTGGTGAAAATACACTTGAAATAAATATTGATATTATAAATAAGATTGCCATTATATCTATTGAACTTAATTTAGTCCTATTAATTTTAAAGGATAAAATTAATAGGACTATTCCAGAAAATAATAGATAGTAGTATTTTCCATCTAACAGTGGTGATGTAGATATAATTATAATAAATGGCATTATTATAATTAATGATAATAGAATATAATTAATTGACTTCCCCCTATTTGATTCCATTTTTCCCCCTAAATTCAAACTATAATTTATTTAAAAATCTTTCTATTCTTTTTAAAGCTTCAATTATATTTTCCATTGATGATGCATAACAGGCTCTAATATATCCATTTCCACAATCCCCAAAGGAATTTCCTGGTATTACAAGAACCTTTTCTTCTTTTAGTAGCCTTTCACAAAATTCCTCTGAAGTTAATCCTGTTGATTTTATTGATGGAAATAAGTAAAATGCCCCTAAAGGTTCAAAACATTCAAGTCCTAATTTTTTAAATCCATCTACTAATACTCGTCTTCTTCTGTTGTATTCCCTTCGCATTTTTTCAACGCTTTCCATAGAATTTCTTAAAGCTTCACAGGCTGCATATTGTGACATAGTTGGTGAACACATTATTGCATATTGATGGATTTTTTTCATTTGATCTATTAGGATGCTATTTCCACATAAATATCCAAGTCTCCATCCTGTCATAGCATGACTTTTAGAAAAACCACTTACAACTAATGTTCTATCCTTCATTTCATCAAAGCTAGCAATTGATGTGTGTTCTGTTCCATAAGTTAATTCTGCATATATTTCATCGGATATAACTATTATATCCTTATTTTTTAAATAATCAACTAGTGGTTTTATGTCATCTCTAGTCATTATTGCACCTGTTGGGTTATTTGGAAAGGCAAGAACAAGAACTTTTGTCCTTTCATTTACAGCCTCCTCTAGCTCCTTAACTGTTAGCTTAAATTGATTTTCTGCCTTTAAGTTTATTATTTTAGCAGTGGCACCTGTAAATGCTGTACATCCTTTATAAGCTACAAAGCTTGGTTCTGGAATAATAACCTCATCCCCTGGGCCTACTAAAGCTCTAAGGGCTATATCAATAGCTTCACTTCCACCTACTGTTACTAATATTTCATTATCTGGACAATAATTCAAATCAAATTTTTTTAGATATTTAGATATTTCTCGTCTAAGTTCAATGTATCCTGCATTTGAAGAATAATGTGTATGACCTTTTTCTAAGGAATAAATTGCAGCCTCTGATATATTCCAAGGAGTAATAAAATCTGGTTCACCTACCCCAAGGGATATAGCATCTTCCATTTCGTTTATTAAATCAAAATATTTTCTTATACCAGATGGTGGTGTGTTATATACATTCTTTTTTATCATATCTTCAAGTATCATACAAAGATGTCCTCTCTTTCTTTTGCTGGTATTTCCTTGAATATTCTTCCATGATCCTTATATTTTTTCATAACAAAATGTGTAGCTGTACCTGTTACGTATTCTTGACAAGCTAAACTTCTTGACACAAATAGTGCTACCTCTTTCATGGTTTTCCCTTCAACTATTACAGTTAAATCAAAACCTCCAGAGCTCATTAAATAACAAGCCTTTACTTTGTCAAATTTGTATATTCTTTCTGCAACTTTATCAAATCCTTCTCCTCTTTGAGGCGTTATTTTAACCTCTATTAATGCTGTTACTATTTCAGAACCTGTGTTTTCCCAATTTATTAAAGAAGTATAACCTGCAATAATATCTTTATCTTCATATTCTTTTATTATTTTTTTAACTTCTTCAACTGGTTTACCTACCATTGTGGCTATTTCTTCATCAGTATACCTACTGTTTTGTTCTAATATTTCTAAAATTTCTTCCATAATTAAACCTCCTAAAATTAAATATAAAAAAATCGCCAAGGCGACTATTATTTATCATCACCATTTACAATTTCACTAAGTTCTATTATCCACAATTCTATTATAATATAATTTCCTAAAGAATAAAAAAACTTCGCCCCTATGTAAAGGGACGAAGTATAATTCCGCGGTACCACCCTAATTAAGTTAGTTTTATTCTAACTCTCTCAGTAAAGATATTTTATATCCTTCCTTTGTAACGTAAGGTAACGGCATTGCCTAATTTAAGATTTTATCTTAGTTCTCAGCATGCAATTCAAAGGCTGCTTCTTTAATGATATTTTGCTAAGTTGCACCATACCCTAGCTCTCTATAAAAATATTCATTAATTACTATTCCTTATCACAATTTTTATCTATTTATATTATCCTTTATTATTATTTTATAGTCAATAATTTTCCTTAACTATTCTTTTTATTTTTCCTTCAAACTATCATCAAGACCTGTAATGATTGGGTCAAGGAAATAATTCATAATAGATCTTTTACCTGTTTTAATGGTAATTTTCCCCTTCTACAGAAATATCCCCTGTGCTCACAAATTTGTTTTCACTTAAATGCCCACTGAACATTTTTATAGCCATAACTTCAAAGGAAGCTTCTATTATCTCCTTTAATAAATCCTGCTTAATATTTTTTAATTCTTTAGGAATATAAACATCCCCTATATCCCAAGTTATTGATACACCAGTCTTGTAGTTTCCAAACCAATCATATCTAGCGGTAATTCTTATTATTGAATTATTAATAATTAATATATAATAATCTGGTGGATACTCCCCTCCTAAATGACCTCTACCCCCTAGACACCCAAGATAATATTTATTTTCCCTATCTACCACCCAAGATAATGGATCTTTAGCTAATCTTCTTCCTGAAAAAGGATCTTCAATTTTAAATGAATTAAATAAAACTTTATCCTCTTCCGTTAACTCTTCTACATTAAAATTCATTTTCATCCCCCTTATTTTAATAGTTATGCCTGTGGTCTTAATTTATTTAAATTCTTTTGCTAGTTTTGTAAAGGCATCAAGGGATTTTTCTATTTTATCATAGCTTATGCAATAGGATAATCTAAAAAAACCTGGGCAATTAAAGGAGCTACCTGGAACAATTAATAAATTATATTTTTTAGCTGCCTTTGCAAATTCAACATCATCTTCAATTAACGCCTTTGGAAATAGATAGAAGGTACCTTCAGGTTTTATACATTGAAAGCCTAAATTTATTAAATGGTTATATAATAAATCTCTGTTCTTCTTATATATATTAACGTCTACCTCTGCACCTAGCGTCTTTCCAATTACTCTTTGAAAAAGGGAAGGTGCATTTACAAAACCAAGTATTCTATTTGAAACATTTAATGCAGATATAATATTTTCAAAATCATCCACCTTGTTTGAAACTGTAATATATCCAATTCTTTCTCCTGGAAGTGACAGTGACTTACTATAAGAATATCCTATTAATGAATTGTTATAGTAATTTAATATATTGGGTACCTTAGCATTATCATAAACAATTTCTCTGTAAGGTTCATCACTAATTAAATATATACTTGTATTAAACTCTTTTTGTTTCTTTTCTAAAATCTCAGATAGGAGTTTTATAGATTTTTCTGAATATACAACTCCTGTAGGATTGTTAGGTGTATTTATAATAACCGCCTTTGTTTTAGTTGTTATTTTACTTTCAAACTCAATAAAATTTGGTTGAAAAGTATTTGTATCTGCCTTAACTACTACTAATTTCCCATTATAATTTGACACATAATTATTATATTCTCCAAAAAATGGTGCAAACACAATTACCTCATCCTCTGGATTTAATAAGGTTTTAAATATAATATTTAAACCACCTGCCGCACCACAGGTCATAATAATATTTTCTGCTTTTAAATTGGTATTGTTTTTATTATTTTCATAATTTGCAATTTCCAGTCTTACATCCTCATAACCTGAATTGTTCATATAGCCATGTACTAAATTTGGTGATTCCCCCTTTATTATTTCTATAATAGCTGATTTTATTTCCTCTGGAGGCTCAACATTTGGATTCCCAATACTATAATCAAATACATTTTCTGCCCCATATATATCTGATAACCTTTTTCCCTCTTCAAACATTTCTCTAATAATAGAGCTATTATTAACTAATTCTTTCATTTTGTTAGAAATCATTTATTTATCTCCTCTCTATATACATAATATTTTTTCATTATCTACCCCTAAAACAGTTTTTCCCATACTTATGTATTCTAATATATAGGTAATAATATCTTCATTTATAACCTCACCGCTACATATTATAGGAATTCCAGGTGGATATGGTATGATATTTTCTTTTGCTATTTTCCCTTTAGCCTCTTTAATATTTACAAGCTCTCCTTTTTTAGTAAAGGTTTCGTATGGCTCTAAGGCTTTTATAGGTCTATTATAGCTTATATTTATATTGTAATTATTATTTTTTATTTTTATTAAATCTAGTTTTTGTATTGCCTTGTATATTTTCTCAAATTGTTCTTCTCCATATATTGGGGATAAAATCAAGACTACCCCCCTAGAAAAACTCATTTCACCTTGGATTTTTTCACTTCTTAAATAATCTAATAGTTTATGCCCACTATATCCCCTTGGTACTAGTAAAACATATCTTGATTTATCAATAAAATATCCCTTTGGTAACTCTCTTTTAAGTACCTTTATTTTTCCTAAAGAATTTATAGTTTGTGTATATTTTTCACTTAAGGTAACTAGATTATCATAATCTTCTTTTCCATACTCTTTTAAATAATATCTAGCATAATCTAAGGATGCCATAATTAAATATGAAGGTGATGTGGTCATAAAAGCTCTAAGATAAAATTCTATGTTAGTTTCTTCATCATTTACTAGTAGATATGAACCTCCCGTTAAGGCTGGCAAGGTTTTATGTGCACTTATTATTACATAATCTGCTATGGAACTTAAGTTTTTGGGCAAGCTTTTACTAATTCCAAAGTGGGCACCATGAGCTTCATCTATAATGACCTTTAATTTTTTATTTTTTAATTCTTCTATTATTTCTTCTAAATCATATCCAATACCAAAGTAATTAGGATATGTTAAAATTATTCCCTTAGGATTTGTGCTTTCCCCTAATGCCTTATTTATGTTTTCCCTATTAGGGGGCAAAAACAGCCCTTCAATATCAGTTAAAATTGGATCTATGTACACAACCTTTAATTTTCTAAGTATAATTCCATTATAAATTGATTTATGACAATTACGTTCAACTAATATTTCATCACCCTCATTAAAGGCTGCAAAAATAGCTGCTAAATTTCCGCAAGTACTACCATTAACCATAAAAAAAGCTTTTTTGCAATTATAGAGATTCTTTAATAGTTCTTCTGCCTTTTTTATTACTCCTGTTGGACTATGTAAATTATCTAAAGGCTCTACTTCTGTAATATCAAGGTCGCCTAAATGTTTTTTAAAATATTCACCAAATCTATCTCTATTAAAGGCTTTGCCACTTTTATTTCCTGGCATTGATAATATTAAATTATTTTCCTTATGATATTTTAATAATTCATTTAATAATGGTAGTTTTTCCACTTCTATCATTCCTTTGGGTTAATTACTTCTATTGTTATTTCACTAAAAACTTTTTTTGCAGCCCTTATTATTTCTATTTCATCTACATTTATTATTTCCATATTTTCTTCCTTCATAAGTGCATTTATACTTAAAACCTTTGCAACTAATATACTTTGTTCTTTTTTTATTAATTCTTTAAGCTTAATTGTTTTTACTAGTTCATTGATTTTTTCTTTTGTTAATGATTTTGTTATTTCATCTATATTGTTTATTATATTATTTATTAATTCTAAGGTTTTATCAACATTCTCTGGTGCTGTAGTAAAAAATATTTTATATAACTTTATATAATTCTCATTATTTATATTAGTTAATATATCATAAACCAATGAATTTTTAGTTCTAAGTTCATTAAATAGTATTGAATTTACTCCAACTCCAAAAAACTCATTGAATATTTTAAAAGCTATAACCTCTTTATTATCTAAATTATTTATAGGAGCAATTATCTGAATCCTAGAATTTAATATTCCTTTCTTACTATTATAGTATATATTTCCCTTTGGCATTTCAACTCTTTCTATTATTTCTATGGCTTTAGCCTTATTCCAATTGACAAAATATTTTTCTACTATTTTTAAAGCCTTATTAATATCTAAGGATGATACTACTGCTATTTTTATATTATCTGGTATATAATATTTTTTATGAAAATCAATTATATCTGAAACCTCTATACTTCTTATATCCTCTTCCCTTCCGATTATAGGATGCTTTAATCTGTTAAAACTATAGCAATTATAAAAAAGTCTATCTTCGCAATATTGTTCTAAATCTTCATCCCATTCCTTTAATTCTTGTAATATTATTTCTCTTTCCTCTAAATAATCCTTTTCCTTAAAGGTTGGATTTTTTAATATATCATAAAATAATTCTATTGCCTTTTCAAAATCCTCCTCTAAAAGAGATCCATAATATATAACATAGGGGTAATTTGTCATAGCATTTTGAAACCCAAAAATATTGCTAAGCTCTCTATTTATCTCATCCTCACTTCTATTTTTAGTTCCCTTATATACCATATGTTCTGTTATATGAGCAAGCCCTAAAAGATTATCTTCTAGGGCTGCTCCTGCATTTATTCCAATTGAAATGGAAGTTAGCTTTGATTTACTTTTTTCATAGTAAAATTCTATTCCATTATTCAATGTAGTTTTCATTATTCTATTTCCTCTGCCTTTAGGGCTATTGCACATTCTATTCTTTTCTTTTGCATTTTACAACCAATTTCATATGGTATTCTCATATCACCATTAAAGTTTACATTGTTTGCTTGACATCCACCACTACAATAAAATCTTGCCCAACAATCCTTACATTTTGGTTTATTGTAAATATGAGCCTGTTTAAATTCTTTGCTCAATTCACTATTAAAGGAATCATCATAAACAGATCCTAATTTATATTCTTCCTTTCCAACAAATTGATGACATGGATATACCTCTCCTTGTGGAGTTATTGCAACATATTCAAAACCTGCTCCACAACCTGATATTCTCTTATATACACAAGGACCACCTTGAATATCTATATTGAAATGATAGAAGGTAAAGTCATCCTTCTTTTCTCTTTTTCTCTGTGCCATTTCTTCATATAGCCTATCATAGTTTTCAAAAATTACTGGCAAATCCTCTTCTCTAAGTGATAAAGGATGTCCATCTTCTAAAACTACAGGTTCAATTGATATTTCCTTAAAGCCTTCATTTAGCATAGATACTACATCTTCATAAAAATCAGTGTTTTCTCTTGTAAAGGTACCTCTAACATAATAGGTTTTTCCCTTTGTTCTTTTAGATATCATTTTTTTAATGTTAGGTAAGATGTCATTATATGAGCCACTTCCATCAACCTTAATTCTTACTTTATCATTTACTTCTTGTCTGCCATCTAAGGATAAAATAATATTACCCATTTCTTTGTCCATAAAATCCATCATTTCATCTGTAAGTAAGGTTGCATTAGTGGTCATAGTAAATCTTATATTTTTATTCCATTTCTTTTCATTATCTCTTGCATACTTTATTATTTCTTTAATAGTATCCATTATTAATGTTGGCTCACCACCAAACAAATCAATTTCAATATTTTTTCTAGGACCACTTCTTTTAATAACATAGTCTATAGCCTTTTTTGCTGTGTCTATATCCATAACACCTTTATGTCCATGATACTCTCCATCCTCTGCAAAGCAGTATTTACACCTTAAATTACAGCCATGAATTATATTTAAACATATTGCCTTAATGTAATCTCTATCATCCATGGAGCTATTTGCAATTTCCTCATATTGATCCATAGAATATATAATTCCTTCTTCTGCTAATTCTTGAATCTCATCATAGGCCTCTGAAATATCCTCTTCTCTGTATTTTCCTTTAAGTTCTCTTAATATTTCAGCTTTGGTTTTAATTTTTTCATCATCTAATATATCATAAACTAATTCATCTATTACATGAACTGCCCCTGTATTTACATCTAAAACAAAATAGTTTTCGCCCTGTTTAAATTTGTGAATTAATGCCATTTTAATTTACCTCCAAAATATCATAAAGAAGCAGTAACTAAAAAGTTACTGCCTTCTTTAAAAAATTAGTTTTCGCACTCTAAGTTTGCAACTGTGCAAGAAGTCTTACAAGCTGATTGACATGAGTTTGCGCATTCTTTGCAGCCTGGTTTACATAGGCTGTTTTTTATGTTTGTTTTGTTAATTGTTTTTATATGCTTCATTTGGCTACCCCCGAAACTTTTTTTCTTTATCATTATAGCATACAAATTGCCAATTGAATATTTAAAAGTTTTAATTTTCTATCCTCTTTTTGAAATTATATATGTAAACATAAATCCTAAGATACCTAAAATTACACCAATTAAACTTCTATATAAATCAAATCCTGGGAAAACTCCAATAACTGATGCTAATACAAATCCAAATATCATCATATAAGTTTGACCTGGAAATTTTTTAAGTAACCACTCAATTAACCTTGCTGTTAATAATGTTCCAACAATTCCACCTATTGCAATTGGAATTAATATCATTATGTTTAGTTCACTAATTGCAGCCATTACTGTGTTATAAAGCCCTAAAACAAGTAACATAAAGGATCCGCTTATTCCAGGTAGTATTAATGCAACAGCAATTATAAAGCCTGCTACAAATAACCATAGGGCATTTGATATTGATAATTCTCTTATTACATTAGAGTTGTCAACTCCATTACCACTTAATAATAGTGCTATTATTATACCTAAAACTAAATATATTATGTTCTTTTTATCAAATCCATTTTCTGTGGACTTTTTATACATAAGAGGTGCTCCACCTAATATAACTCCTATAAACATATATCCAATTTGGATAGGATATTTATCAATTACAATATTAATTATATTGCTAAAGATAAACATTCCAAGTATGGCACCTGCTCCTACATGAAGCAATATTTTATATTGATTTTTAAAATCCTTTATTATGTTATTTACTGCATGAATAAGCTTATCATATATACCAAGTACAATTGAAATGGTACCACCACTAACTCCTGGTACTATTTGAGATATACTAATAACTAATCCTTTTAAAATGTTCATTAATATTTCCATAATTCCCCCTTAAATTTTTCTATATTTGTATCAATAACATTTTATATGTTATCAAAATAGTGAACCTTTGTAAATGTTACTTTAAAAGTTGTTAGGTTATCTATACTTTCAGCTGTGATTTTCCCCTTGTATTTATCAACAATAGATTTTGCAATAGCAAGGCCTAGTCCATATCCACCCTTCTCTCTATCTCTTGATTTGTCTATTCTATAAAATCTTTCAAATATCTTTTCTGCATCCTCAGAACTTATATTTTCTCCCCTATTTTGAACTAAAAAAAATATTTTTTGTTTACTTTCATAAAGTGAAATATTAATTGTTGTATCCTTATAAGCATATTTTATTGCATTATCTACTAATATACCTACTAATTGGTTTATTCCTTCCTTATCTCCTTTTATTTTTATGCCCTCTTCTATGTTACAATTTAGCATTAAATTATTTTCATATATTATTGCCTCAAATGATAGTATTTGTTTGGTTATTGTATCACTTAAATCAAATTCAGCCTCTATTCCAACCTTTTCATTATTATCAATTTTAGCTAAAAACAAAAGGTTATTAATAAGGTTTGACATTCTTTCTGTTTGAAAGGATATATATTGTAGCCATTTATTTTGATTTTTATCTTCAATTAAATCAAGATTGGTTTTTATTATTGCAAGGGGTGTTTTTAATTCGTGGGAAGCATCTGCTATAAATTGTTTTTGGGACATATAGGCATTTTCAACTGGTTTTACAGCATTATTTGCAAGTAATACACTAACTAAGAATATTAAAAGTAAGGTTATAATTAATATTATGATTAAAGTTATATTTAATTTAGCCATGGCATTATCATACGCTGTACTATCCTTTAATGTTATTTGTATTATTTTAGGTGAAGGTTTAATGCTATAAGCATACTTTTTATCTCCATATCTAATAAATCCGCTCTCATTATTATCTAAAACAACCTCATTGACTATTTCTACTACCTGTGTTTCTTCTAACTCATAACTTGTATTATATTGAAGTTTTTGACTAGATGAATTGTAAAATATAAATAGCCCTGTATTATAATTATTATTTTCATTAAAATCATTTGGATGATTAAGCTCAGAAAATAATAGATTTTCATTGCTCCTTTTAACACTGCCATAAACTGTTCCTAAAAGTATTAGAAGTATGGATGTCATTAAAATCATGGTAGTTAGTATAAATTTTATTCTTAATTTTTTAAACATTTAATCACCATCTTTATATTCTAGAATATAACCTGCATTTCTAATTGCCTTTATAGTTACCTTAGACTTTAGAAATATAAGCTTTCTTCTCAAAAAGGATACATATACCTCTACATTGTTATGTTCTGCATCTGATTCATATCCCCATAATTTACTTATAATATCATCTTTATTTGTTATCATACCTTTTCTTTTTATAAATAGTTCTAAAAGCCCAGCTTCCTTAAAGGTTAGCTTTAAGGTGTCTTCCATGGACTTTAATTCTAAAAGACCCATATTTAATATAAGATCACCATATGTTAATGCATTTTCATTAACAACCTCACCTTTTCTCCTTGATAAAGCCCTTATTCTAGCTAACAATTCTTCTGTATAAAAGGGTTTTGGAAGATAATCATCTGCCCCTAAATCAAGACCCAAAACCTTATCTGAAATTTCACTTTTTGCTGTAAGTAAAATAATAGGTGTTTCTATTTTGTTTTCTCTTGCCTCTTTTAAAACTTCTAGTCCATTTAGTTTTGGTAGCATTATGTCAAGTATTACCACATCATATATATCAGACATTACATAATCAAGTCCATCTTTTCCATTAAAAACCCTATCTACAATATGATTGTTTTTTTCAAGTATTGCCCCTAAGGCTTCTGATAATTGTACTTCATCTTCAACTATAGGAATTCTCATTTTAACCCTCCTTATATAGATTTATTAATATTTTATCACATTTTTCTTTATAGTTTTAAAAAACATCTGAAAGATATTCTTCCAGATGTTTTTTAGCTTTGTGTGTGTGAATTCCTATTTTAAAATTATTTTGTCTTGTATTTTCTTCTACTAAATGTAAGAACAAAAATTACTGAAATAATCATCGTTCCTATAGAAATAGATAGGGCTATTATACTATTAGTAGAAATCTGTCCTATTTCCATATCCTTTGTGTTTTGTTGACTTTGTGAATCTTTTATAGTGTTAGGCATAAAAGTTTCTGTGTCACTATTGTTATCTGTTCTATTTGGCATATTTTGCGGACCCCTATTATCACCCCCTTTAATATTTCCTTCGTTTTCTGTAGTGATGTTATCAGATATTTTTCCTCCACCCATATTTCCCATACCACCACCTGCACCCATTCCACCAAGAAGAGTAGTATCTACTGGATCTTCTGTAAAATATGTTGTTAAATCTACAGTGGCTTGCTCTGTACTTGTTTTTGGAACTTCTCCATTTAATTGCATTAAAATACCTTCTGCTCTATAAGTTCCAAGTTTATATAATTCATCAGTTGAACTTTCAAATTCTTCATAGCTATAAAAAGCTGTTGCATCATTTTTTACATACTCATCAATTAAATCTGCAGCTGAATATAATTTATCTTTAAAAATTCCACTATTAAAATAGTTTTCTACTATTTCATTTAAATATTTATAATATAATTCTTTATATTCATCAACCTCTAATAGTTTTTGTAATAATGGACTACTTTCCATTGTACTTTCAGTTGGATCCTCTATTGGATAAAATATTATACTATTTGCACTACTTTTTCCCATAGTCATTCCTTCATTTTCTGTAGGCATTGTCATGTTTCCTTGTATATTGCCTTCAGGTGGTGTCATGTTTTCTTGTATGTTATCAGTAGGTGGTGTAAAATCACCTTTTATAAAGTCTGTCTCTTCATTATTATTTCCAAATCCACCTTTTGCACCTCCACCTCCACCTCCGCTAAAAGCACCAAAGGTTAAATTTAAATCCCAGGGAAGTATTGTACATACACCATCCTTTTCATAAATATAATAGTTATGATATAAATTACTTTGATAACTGTCAAGGTTAACTAATGCTGTACTTACAGCAAAATATCTCATTGTTGCATCTATGTCTATATAATTATCAAGATTTGTGCCTTGGTTAAGGTTCTTAATCATATCAACTACTGACTGAAAATCTTCATCTGTAACATTCTTAACTGAATTATTTTTAAGTCCTGAATAGTTACTTTGATCTTCCCCATTATATACCAAATCTGTTCCTGTACCTTCTGCCTTATAAAGGTTTCCTGAATCTATACCATAATTTCTTTCTAGATAGGATTCTTGAAGCCCCTCAACAGCTAAATACAATCCCCATGAATCACCGTTTATTGTTATATTACTAAAGGAATTATTAGGAGTTGTAACTCCCATATATTCAAATAAATCATAGGAAATATACTCTTTTAAGTATGTAGGATCTAAATATATATTGTTTAAATTAAGCATATCTAAACCATTGTAGGTTTGATCATTTACATATTTATCAAATTTAACTTTTATACTATATCTATCAGATTCTGAACTTGCAACCTGTGTTAAGCTTGTATTTCCCTTTGTTCTAATTCCTACGTTATATATAGTTTCTCCATTTATTGTTATGTTTCCACATTTATATTCTTCATCTAAAGGATTTTCTAGCATATCCTGCCAATCTTCATCTGATAGTTCAATATTAATACTTGAAACCTTTGTTTCATCAAAAAGTTGTTCACTATATGCTTTTGTATTATCAGCTATATCTGTACTTGAATTTTTTGAAAGGACAATTATAACACAGGAAAATATAAAGGCTATAATTGTTAATGTAATAAATATTACTTTAACATATTTATTTTTTATCATTATAACTCCTCCTTAAAATTATCCCATGTAATCACCATTATAGCTAACTAGAACTGCATTTTTAACTCCATTAATTGATGCAACTTCATTTACAAATGTTGTGCTCATATCCTTTAGCCTAACTTCCACTGTTAATTCTATTTCACTATCCTTTGAAACTGTTTTTGACTTTACTACATGTTTCTTTACCTTAGTATTAACATTTTCAAATACTTTTACTTCTGTTTTATCACTAATACAGTTAACTACTAATATGTATGGATTGTCAGAGGATTTCTTATTTACAAATATAATTAGAAATAATCCTATAACTATTGATCCTATAACAGCTAAAGGTATTAATCCTGCACCTAAAACTATACCAACACTAATTGACCAAAATATAAATGCAATATCTAAAGGCTCTTTTATTGCACTTCGGAAACGAACAATTGAAAGTGCACCAACCATTCCAAGTGAAAGTACTACATTAGATGTTACTGCTAAAATGATTAAGGTTGTAATAAGTGTCATAGCTACAAGTGATACAGCAAAATTTGCAGAATACATTACCCCATTAAAGGTTTTTTGATAAACAATAAATATAAAGAAACCAATTATTAAGGCAAGACCTAAAGCAATAGCTGTATCTACTATTGAGAAAGATGTAGAGTTTTCTAAAAAACTTGATTTAAAAATATCATTAAAAGTTGTTGTTGTTGTATTATTCATAATATTATCTCCTTTTATCCATATATTCTTGATGATGCATATTTTGAAATTGCAGTAGCTTGTCTATTATTGGTTTGTATAACCTTTGATATTATTTCTGGTAAAAATTCATCATATTTTACTTCTAATATAATACTATTATTTCCTACCACATCTGCTGTAGGTAAATTATAGTCAAAAAAGTTATTGGAGTATATTCCAGTTTTAACATTCATATCAAAGGTGATGCGTACATTTGCTGTGTTGTATATATAGGCCTCCCTGTTATAATCAACAATGGTTTTTGGCTTTAACATTAAAAATTTTGACTTACTATAAAATTCAATTAGTATTGGATTTTTTGTTTCTTTTATCCACTCTAAATCATTGTTTATTATTTTTTCGCATTGTTCTTTTGTAATAATAGTTCCTTGCTTTTGGCATAAACCATTAGATTTACTCTTTTTTTCAAGTCTAATAAAGGAAGGTTCATCATTATAATATCTAAGCCTGTATTTTTCTCTATTATTTATTCCGTTTATTTTTTCTAGTAGAGCTTTATCATATATATTATCAAAATACAAGCTTCTTATTTTATACTGATTTTTTTCTCCACTTGATGTATCTTTCTTTGCTATAAATTTTAATTGATTTTTTATCTGAAGGAAATCAGAGTAATTTATAAAATGCTTTAACTCATGTCTAAATTTAACGTTGTTCATTTTATCACCGTCCTTTCTTCTATGATGTTAGTATATAATGTGAAGCTTAAACAAAGCTTAAAATTTTTAACATTGTTTTAACAAAAAAAAGCTGATATAAAACTAACTAGATTAGTTTTATATCAGCCTCTTATAGGTTAATTGATTATTTATTTTCTTCTTCGAATTTCTTCATGAATTCAACCAATTTAACAACACCTTCAGTTGGCATAGCATTGTATATACTTGCTCTCATTCCCCCAACTGATCTATGTCCTTTTATATTTTCAAATCCTTGTGCTTTAGCTTCTTTTACAAATTTAGCATCTAATTCATCATTTCCAGTTATAAATGGTACATTCATTAATGAACGATCCTTTTTAACAACTGTACCTTTGAATAATTCACTTGAATCTAAGAAATTATAAAGTATGTTTGCTTTATTTTCATTGATTTCTTTCATAGCCTTTAGGCCACCCTTAGCTTTAACCCATTTAAATACCTTACCACATATATATATACCATATGCAGGTGGTGTATTATATAATGAAGCATTATCTGCTTGTGTCTTATATTTTAACATTGTTGGTGTTCCTTCTAATACGTCTTCTGTAATTAAATCTTCACGAATAACTACAACTACAACTCCTGCAGGTCCTACATTCTTTTGAACACCAAAATAAATCATTCCATATTGACTAACATCTACTGGTTCTGATAATATATCTGATGACATATCTGCAACTAATATTTTACCTTTTGTATTTGGAAGTTCATTGAATTTTGTTCCATAAATAGTGTTGTTATGACAGATATATACATAGTCTGCATCTTCTGATATATTTAAATCAGAACAATCTGGAATATAAGAATAAGTCTTATCTTCAGATGATGCTAATACTGTGCACTTACCATATCTTTTTGCTTCTTGATATGCTTTCTTTGCCCATTGTCCTGTTACAATAAAATCTGCAACTTTGTTTTTCATTAAATTCATTGGAATTGCAGCAAATTGTTGTGAAGCTCCACCCTGTAAAAATAATACTTTGTAGTTATCTGGAATATTCATTAATTCTCTCAAATCTGCTTCGGCAGTTTGAATTATTTCTTCAAAAGCCTTTGATCTATGGCTCATTTCCATAACTGACATTCCAGTTCCTTTATAGTCTAGCATTTCTGCTGCTGCTTCCTTTAATACTTCTTCTGGAAGCATTGAAGGTCCCGCTGAAAAATTATATACTCTACCCAATTTAAGTTCCCCCTTGATTTTTTTCTATACATTTTTTTATACATTTCTAATTTTAACCCTATATATATTTCAAGTCAATAATTAACTACTACTATTTTGTAGATAAATATCCTTCTTTGTATAATAGTTCCGCCATTAATACTGCACCACCTGCTGCACCTCTTAATGTATTGTGAGATAACCCAACGAACTTGTAATCAAATAATGAATCTTCTCTTAGTCTTCCAACTGATATACCCATTCCTTTTTCAATATTTCTATCTAAGTTAGTTTGAGGTCTATTATCCTCTTCAAAGTATGTTACAAATTGCTTTGGTGCTAATGGTAATCCAAGTTCCTGTGGTCTAGTTTTGAAATTAGCCCACTTTTCTAATATTTGTTCCTTAGTTGGTTTCTTGTCAAAAGATACAAATACTGCTGCTAAATGTCCATCAGATACTGGAACCCTTATACATTGTGATGTTATTTTAATGTCTTCTACTAATTTTATTTCGTCTCCACAAACTTTTCCCCAAACCTTTAATGGTTCTACTTCACTTTTTGTTTCTTCTCCACCTATAAATGGTATTACATTATCATTCATTTCTGGCCAATCTTTAAATGTTTTTCCTGCACCTGATATTGCTTGATAAGTACAAACTAATATTTTAGTTGGCTTAAATTCAAGTAATGCTGATATTGGTGGCACATAACTTTGAATAGAACAATTTGGTTTTGTTGCTATAAATCCTCTCTTTGTTCCAAGTCTTTTTCTTTGTGCATCAATTACTTTTATGTGATCTGAATTAATTTCAGGCACAATAACTGGTACATCCTTTGTCATTCTATGTGCAGAATTATTAGACACTACTGGAATTTCTGCCTTTGCATAGTCTTCTTCTATTTTTTGAATTTCTTCTTTCTCCATGTTTACTGCACAAAAAACAAAATCTACATCATTTTTTATATCATCTATTTTATGTAAATCTCTAACAACCATATCCTTTACGTAATTTGGCATTTCATTAGTTAACTTCCACTTGCTACCTATTGCATCTTTGTATTTTTGACCTGCACTTCTTGCACTTGCCCCTAATACTGTTACATCAAAATAAGGATGATTTTCTAGTAATGTTACTAATCTTTGCCCAACAAAACCTGTAGCTCCTAATACACCAACTCTTAATTTATTCTCCACGAATAATACCTCCTAAAATTTATATATTTGTAAAACAAAAGCCCTGGAATATCCAAGGCTGATTTATTCATTAATAAAATAATAAATAATCTGCATTGGATAGCTCTCCACAATTATGTGACAATTACATGTATATTATACATGTAACCAGGAATATAGTATTAAAGCCTTAACTATAACCTTCGGCAATTCATCCTTTCTCATTATATCACAGTGCTTAACTCCATAATGGTACTAATAATCTTTGCGCCTCTATCTCTTTGCTTTATTAATGATATGATACTACTTTTATTTTTGAAATGCAAATTTTTTTATATTTCTTCTTTCTTTTTTGACATATATGAATAGGAAAAGCCAAGTATTAATGACCCACCTATAATATTACCAATTGTTACAAATATCAAATTGTATAATACTTTACTTAAAGTAATTACCCCTACACCCTTTGGAACAAGAAGTGATATTGTAAGCAATCCCATATTAGCAATACTATGCTCAAATCCTGCAATCATAAAGGCAAATACACACCAAAGAATCATAAGCAATTTTGCTGTTTCATTCTTTAGTTTATATGTACACCATATTCCAAGACATACTAATACATTACAAAATGTTCCTCTAATTATAAGCTCTGGTATTGATAAAGACACCTTAAGTTCTGCTGTTTTAACAATATAGCTTGCTGTGTCACCTGTTATAACTCCACTATAATATAATCCTATTGCAACTAATACTGAACTTATTAAATTAATTACCCAGCTATAAGACAAAATACTAATATAATCCTTCCAGCTTGTCTCTTTTTCAAATGCCCCTACAGACATTATTAATGTATTACTTGTAAATAAATCAGCACCTGCAAATGCTATTAAACATAAGGCAATCCCAAAGGATAATCCTATAGCTATCTTCCCATAAGGTGAACCTGCTGCATATAACATTCCCCCCAAGCTATATGCAAGGATTGTACCAAAACATATATACATTCCACCTAAAGCAGCTGAAATGGAATACTTACCTTTTTTTTCTTTAAGCATATTTACTTTCTTTTTTGCAGTTTTAGACATTAATCCTAATTCTTCCGAGTACATCTTTACCTCCAATTATATGTTAATTATTTATTACAATTTTATAACACTAATTTATCTTATGCAAGGTTTTAAGCACTTAAAGATTAGAAGCTATTTCTTATTCTGCAAGATTTATTATTCACAATCTGCTTTTAATACTGCATTTAGCATTATTGTTGCGCCTTCTGTGCAATGTTCTAGAGTAGAATATTCCACCTCACAATGAGATAATCCATCTTTTGATTGAACAAATATCATTGTTGTTGGTATCATATATGATACAAATTGTGCATCATGACCTGCCCCTGAATGTATATATTGATGTTTTACTCCAAGTTCTTCTGCTGCTGACTTTACATAACCTACTAATTTCTTGTCCCAATAAACAGTATCTCTATTCCAAGCTTTTACAACTTCACACATGCATCCTGCCCATTGCTTTTTTTCTAAGCCTTTTACAATTTCAAGTACATTTTCTAATACTTCTACTTCTTCATGTCTTACGTCAATTGAGAATTCAACAAAATCAGGAATTACTGTATGAACATTAGGATGACATTTAATTTCCCCAGTTGTATATACAAGTTCTGGTCTTTTAAGTTTGTCTATTTCCTCATGTAGGAAACATAAAGCTTTTGAAAATGCAAATAAAGCATCTTTTCTTTTTGTCATTGGGAATGTTCCTGCATGTGCTGCTTGTCCATAAATCTTTATCCTATAATTAAACATACCAAGTACACAATCAACTATTCCAATATCATTACCTGCATCCTCTAATATTGGCCCTTGCTCTATATGAGTTTCAAACATATATTTATATTTATCAGGGCTTAATCTATACTTTTTATCACCCTTAAACCCTGAATTTTCAAGTGCTTCTCCAAAAGTTTTGCTACTGTCTAATATACTTTTGGATTTCATCATATCATCATATTTGAAGTTATCTCCAATTTCTTTTGGAAGATACTCATTACACACAATCCCTGACACCATCATAGCAGGTGGGTATAGAGAACCCTCTTCATTTGTCCATATCATAGCTGTTAATGGATGTTTATGTGGTATTTTGTCATTTACAACTGTTTCAAGGACTTCCATAGCTGATATAACTCCAAGTATTCCATCATAATTACCTCCATTTCTTACTGAGTCTACATGAG
>CAMNZV010000006.1 GCA_946575275.1 uncultured Clostridium sp.
TTATGATTTTTACAAGAGTTTAGTTTATTTTATAAGACAAAAAAAGCCTGTTTATGTACAAGCTTCTTACTTATTTCCTTGGAAATATATATTATTCAACAAAGTATTTATTAACTGCTTCTTTTATACTTTCTGCAATTTTATTTTGGTAATCATCGCTTTTAAGGTTCTCTTCTTCTTTTGGGTTTGAAAGAAATCCACATTCAACAATTACAGAAGCACCTTCATACCCATCTCTAAGTATTCTATATTGATCCTTAGCAGGTTTTGCTAGCCTATTGTTACCATTATTCAATACTGTTTTTAATGATTCTTGTATTACTGTGGCTAATTTATTACTTTTATCGTTGCTTGAATACCAAACTTGAGCTCCACTACATTTTGAATCAGAGAATTTGTTTTGATGTATTGATATAAATATATCACAATTTACTTCCTTTTTCATTTTACATCTAGCATCTAAATCTGCCCTTTTTCTTGTGTTTAGTTCTGTATCATCTTCCCTTGTCAAATATACAGTATATCCTTCTGCCTCTAATTGTGTTTTAACCTTTTCACTTATTGATAGGTTTATATCTTTTTCTATAGTTCCTTTTTTAGACTTAGCACCACCATCTATACCACCGTGTCCTGGATCTATTAATATTATCTTTTTGTTTTCTTCCTCTGACTTAATGTATATAGGCTGAATTATCCCTATTAATAAATGACATATAAGATAAGCTACTACTATTTTTTTAATTCTCATTTTCTTTCCTCCAAATAATCTAACTTATCTTATTATGTGAAGTTTTATTTATTTTATTCAATGATTTTCAAATAAATAATTACTATTTCTACTCTTCCTTTTTTACCTGTTTAATTGTTTGATTTATTCCTACACTTACACCCCAACAAAGTATTCCCTGCAAAATCCCATTTACAATTACATCTAAGGCTATTATATACTGTGCATTTATTATTGCTAGCAATACTGCAAATGTTATTCCAAACGATAATAATATAGTAGTAATCCATTTATCCTTTATACCTTCAATCCTTTTAAAAAATATTCCTAACACATATAAAGCTACAATTAAAATAAAAAAATTTTCTGGAATAAATCTCATAACATTAGACATATCCATTTTCTATTCCTCTCCCCTTAATCTATCTATTCTTATTCACCACCCTTTACTATTATATTTTATACATGCTTGTAATGTCACTTCCTCTTCTAAAAGAATATTATATTTTCTATTCTATGCATGAGATAAGGTTGGAAATATACACTTGTTCCCTTTAAACAAATCAAATCCTTTTCCTTTAAAGAATAATGTTGTATCATCTTCTAATACCTTATGAACTTCATACCCTTTATTACTTAATGGCATAAATCCAAGTATAACTTTATTAATATTTCTTCCAAAAGCGCCTACTATCCTATCAATATTCACTAATTTCTCTGAAAAAATATTGTGTAATACCATTTCATCTCCATTGATTTCTGCAATTATATATGCCTCTTCATTTTCCACATAATAAACATTGCTTTCCATAAATTGAGTAGCATAAAACATAATTAATTCTTTATTATTAACCATTTCAAAGGCACTATTATTTACACATTTATCAATAGCCTCTTCTAATAATATCCAATTATTTTTATCACACATTTGAATCTTCTTAACCTGATTATCTATAATTTCATTAGATTTAACCTTAGAATACTGATATTCATCACATATTTTGTATCCTAATTTAGAATATAAACCTAATGCACTATCATTAGCAAAAAGATATATACCATCTACAATATCATAATAATCTTTATCAACCTCCTGCATTAACTTTTTTATAAAACCTCTATTTCTATACTTCTTATCTGTCATAACTGTTCCAACCTGTATATACTTTAAGATCCTACCATCCACTGCAAATTCCATTTTATTTACTGAAACATTTGCAACAACCTTATTATTTATAACCATTGAATATGGATTATATTTATCTGTCCAATATCCGTTTTCATACCATTTATTAAAACTTAGACCAAAAGTCTCCGTTGCCAACTCATTAAAGCTATTTCTTAAAATTTCATTTTCTCTGTAATCTTTTATTATTTCAAATTGCTCCATTTCCATTTAACTCTCCCTTTATATCAATAAGTATTTTTGTTCTTATTTTTCTTGTTAAACTTTAACTATTAAATAAACTTCCAAAATAAAATGGTGTACCCATAAAATACTCCTCCTTGTATATAATTTCTAATTAAAGTTTAGAACATCATAAGTTTAATTCCTACCTTAAATATTTTTCTAAATAAAAATGAGATAATTACATTTATTTGTAATTACCTCATGCATAATAAATTATTTCATTTTCTTTAAAATATGTTGGATTGACTTTTCCGCTAAAAAATACTTGATTGATAATTCTTTAACTTTATATCCTTTTTGAAAGTCATTAAATATTTGGATATTCCTTTTTTGAAGTTCTTGACGTATGAATGTTCTACTGCCCCATTCTTTTCTTTGATTCTCTTTCCTTGGAATATAAATATTTTCCCCATCTACATATTCTTGTATTAACTCTATTATTTCTATTGGAAGAACCTCTTCCGCTTTTTTATAGCTCATAATTGCCTCCTAAATTTATTTTTAGGTTAGCAATAGCCATAACAAATTTATATTAAATTGCAATAGCTAGTGCTATGCAAAAATAATCAATTTCCCCATATACTTAAAACCCCCTTTTTACTACCATTATTTTACCATTATAAATACTACTTGATCAAGGAGTTTATTTATAAAAAACCTCCCAAGACAAATATCCTGAGAGGTTTTGAAACGTATTGAGTTGCAAGAATTATCTCTTTGAGAATTTGAACATATGTAAAATCAAAGTTTTTTATAATATTTGTCAGTTACTTGTTAGTTACAAACAGATTCATATAAATTCCCTTTAGATTTGTTTAATACAATTTATTATAATTTGCCTTTGTCGATATCTTAATCAATATCTACTCCTTCATAAATTACAAATACTTATTTACTATTATTTAACTGTTATTATTTATTTGTAATAGTAATTAACAGCAGGTAAAAAGAGGGTAACACTATTTAATGCTATCCTCTTTTATTGTTGTATCTAATGTTTTGTTGTTTTAAGTAGTCTTTACTATGTTATAAAAAATATAAGCTAGTAGTTTTGCTACTAGCTTTGATTATGTACGCTAAGTTGTTTATTCTTATACCATATAAATTAGCTCGTTATACCATCAAGAAGTTTCATTAAATCATTATTTTCTATTGTAAGTCTAACATTTTCTTCTGATAATTTTTCAAAACAAGTTTTGGGTTTTTCATAATACTTTGTTCCTCCATATCTTTCATTTGGATAAAGATTATGATGTGGATCCAACCAGACAATATAAAATCTATTACCTATCATAAATCCGTGAACTCTTCCTTTTGATGAACTTAATCTAAATTGGACACCATCAACTTGTTCCAAAAAATCATTACTGAAATTAAATTTTTTTGTAACGTTGTTCCAATCATGCGAATGATAGTCATAGTGTTGCTTTTGATTTTTTAATTCATTTGGCTTCAAATTAGAAATCTCTTTTAATGTTTCTAGTAATGTCATAAACCATTCTGAACATATTGGAACACTTCTTTTTTTCATTGTTCCCAAATTAAATAATTCATCCTCTAAATCCAAAAAATTAAAAGAAAAAATTACTTTTTCATTTGCTCTCTCATTTATAGATTCTCTCTCATCTTTTGATACAGGTATTATTCCACTGGTTTTGGTTTTAACATTCTTAGGCATTTCTACTTTTGGAATCTTTCTGTTTGCAAAATTTTGAGAATTATTTTTATTTTTTGGCCTAGATGAAGTGTTCATATTTTCCCCAGTAATAATCACTCATTGTAACAGGATTTATAATTTTATCTGATGGCTCCCATTCATCTAATCCTCCCCTAGCTTCTTGCCAAGGTAATTCTTGATGAGTCAAAATTTCAAGCTCATCTCCGCTAAAATCTCCGTATTTGTTATAAACATCCTCTAGAAATTCTGCAACTTCAACACTTACATTAACCTCTTCATCATAACAAGGTATATCATTCCATTTATAAATCCTAAACTTTTTATACAAATCTTTGATTACCGGCCCATGAACCCAAGCCTCTACATCTTGATGAAATAAACCTTCATCATGAAAAGCATAATGCCATGCTTGAGCATAGTAACATAATTTCTGTAACTTTTTATTGCTCATACTCTCTTTAGATAAAAAATAATTAGCAATATCTATTGCATCTAGCTCTCCTTTTTTTAATTTTCTATCCTCCATCATAACTCCCCCAAATTTATCAACTTTATATAAATAAACTATTTTTCCCATAATATCACCCCATCTGATGTATAATTATGGTTACCTATGAATTAATTATACACCTTATTTCTAAAAAATAAAACTCTTTTTATATAATTATCCAATTTGAGATAATTTATTCATTATCATTAAAATTACTTTTTATTTATACAATATATTAAATAAATTTGATTATTGTCATTATTTACAAGGATTATAAAACAAACAGGGCTTTCCAGGTATTCTTACCTATAATTCCATCTACAGATAAGCTCTTTGCTTTTTGAAACTCTATAACTGCCTCCTTGGTCTTTGCTCCAAAATCATTATCTGCGGTACCGCAACTATAACCTGAATAATTTAATCTTTTTTGAACCCACCCTACTATTACTCCTTTAGATCCATACTGAATTAAAGGACATTTACTTAAAGTAATTGGTCCTGGGATATTATCTTGAGTTACTCCAAGATAACTTTGTAATGTTTTGAAATCATATGAAGTACTTTTGTATGAGGTTTCAGTATTATTGGAAGTTACTGTTTTCCCAATAATTCCACTACAAATTGCTTTTGCTATGTCATTAGCATTGTATAGGTTCATATCTGATTGATTATCTATAAATCCACACTCAACTAATATAGCTGGAGCATTTGTATTTTTAACTACATATAAATTTCCTTTTTTTACTCCCCTGTCTATATACCCCAGTTTACAAAGTTCTTGTTGAACCTTATGTGCGTAATCAAGGCTTACATTGCTACAATTATTATATACATGTGTTTCTATCCCTCTAGCCTCTCCATTATATGCATTTAGATGAATTGATATATAAATATCTACATTATTATTGTTAGCTTTATTGACCCTATAAGCAAGGCTTTCACCAACACTATTAGCATTATCTAAAGTGCAGTCAACTATTGAATGACCTTGTCTTACCAATAAATCATTTAATGCTTTCCCTATTTCCCTAGTTCTAACTTCTTCTCTTCCCCCTATACCTGAAGCTCCTCTATCAGCTCCTGAAAGAGTATGACCACAATCTATTGCTATTTTCATAGTATCTACATCCTTTCTTTTTATAAAAAAATTAGAGTAAAGCCTAAGCTCTATTCTGATTTACTTTTACTGTCTTTTAACTGCACAAGTGCCTCTTTAAGTTTATCTGGAACTGGTAATCCCAATATAACTACATTCTCTAATATGCTTATTCCTTCATTCGCAATATAAAAGTAACAGGCTAATGTCCTAAATACCCAAGTCTCATTGTTTAATAGCCTATCTAAAAGTACTGCTACGCATAGAACAAGAACTATTAAGAACTTTCTAGCAATTCCTTTTAATCCTATATCTGAACTTAATTCTTTCTTGTACCACCCTTTAATTAAACCCGTTACATAATCAATAATCATAAATGCTATTAAGACAATTATTGCAGTGTCCCACGCCCCAAGTAGCCAGGTCAATGCAGTTCCTACCCCCGCAACTCCATATTTTACTGTTTCTAAAAATTTTTCCATTTTAAGTCCTTCTTTCTTTCGTATTTTTAATATAAAAAAGAGACTAGCTATTAACTAATCTCTTTCCTAATACTTTTATTAATTCTTTAATTTTTTCTACTATTATTGATATCAAGATACTCAAACCTAGTAAAAATATAAATTTTAAAATTGGATTATACATTTTCTCAAATATATTATTAAAGTAATACATATAAATAAAAGTGTGTGTTAAAAAAATATTGAATGAATTATCTCCTATATATTCTAAAAATCTAATAACACCTTTATTCATTTTTATTTCAAAAATTATTTGTAGCAATACAATTGTGAATACGCCATCAATTTTTGTATAATAAAATATGCCTGATTGTTTTCTTACTGAAATTATTAATAATAGCATACAGAAATATAAAATCCATCTAAGTAATCCATTTATCTTTATATTTTTAACTTTTACAAAAATATTGTATTTAGCCCAAATCGTTCCTAAAACAAAAGGAAAAAGCCAATCTCCATATAGATTTAATATATATATTCCATTAATAGGTTTCTGTTCTAAAAACAATATTATAATTGATACTACTATTGTTAGTACTGGTATTTTATTAACTGAACTATTTACAAACGGATAAATAATATATAAACCAACAACTAGCCCAATATACCACCAAGTAACATTGTACCCAGCTTGCCCGAATAGTGCCTGAAAACCACTTAAATTTATTAATACTTTCTTAAATACATCTTGTCCATAGACAACTTCAAAATTTCTTTTGAAAATTAATATACCTATTGGAACGAATATAATCCAAACCAACCAGTAATTAAAATATATCTTCCTAAAGTTCTTAGAATAATATTGCAATATATTAATATTACTTTTATTATAACTTTTATATAGACCATAACCAGTTAAAAATACAAAAATAGCAACGCAAACTTTCGCATAGAAAGCAATTACAGAACTTATATTACCTGTCGCTATAGATTCATTAATATTAGTTGTGTAAAACAAATGATGCCACAACAACATACATATTGCAATTCCTTTTATTCTCTTAGTATTTCTTATTGAAAAATTATCCACTTATGCACCTCACAAAATATAGTATATCATACTTATAACAATGGTATTCTGATTTGCGCAAAATATCTTAATTCTCCGACTGTTGGTGCCCCGTTAAGCGATGGCATTTGCATAACTACTTTTTTAGAAGTTGAATCATACAAAAATGCGCCAATAGGTTTACTTTCAGTAACTGGTTGCCCTCCCATATTAACAGAACAATCATACGAAGTTGCTAAATTAAATGGTAATGCGCTCAAATCAAATATATCGTGATTTAGACCTACGTTAGTTACATTTACTTTAATGTCAGACATAATAACTAAACTATTACCTAATATATATAACGTAGTATTACTTGCAGTTACTGCTGCAGAAGTTACTGCAAGTGAAGATGGCAACATTATTTTATCACAATTTAGATTTATACCACTACCACAATTAAACATTTGTTTATTATAAGGTTTTCCAAAATTAATTTCCCTTAAACTCATATTCCCAACAGTTCCACCATTAACTAAATAAATATTAGTGGCATACGTTCCACCATCCCTAACAATTACTCCATCTAGTTTTAAATGTGTTATTACCGAATTATTATTTTTAATTATATTCATAGTATTACAACTATTTAACCTAATTGCACTTACATCTTTAATGATTAAGCTTGTTATTGTTGTTTCGGTTAATTCTACAACAGCCAAGTTATCATTTGTCATTCCAGTTTCTATTATATTTTCCATCACTAAGTCTTCTATTTGAGTTGATGAAATATATATTGCACTTCTAAGTGTATGTGATCCAGTAACATTACTAATTATACAGTTTTTAATTTTTGTGTTTACAATATTATCAGTAGTCCAGTAATCAGCAATTGAAATTGGATCTACATAAAAATCACCTCGTATATTGTCAATTAATACATTACTTATAGTTTTACCTTTGTCCATATATATACCAACACCGCTGTAGGCAAGTACATTATTTTTTGTTTTTCCAAAAACATTCTTTATTGTAATATTATCAATATCTATATTGCAAGTCACGCCACAATCATGGCTTCTTAAACTTGCTGTTCCTGTTGTAACTGCAACCATATCATCACCAGTATAGCCCCTTACACCATCAATATGTACAGTCTTTGCACTACCTGTTATTCCATCTTGGTTATTATCAAATACAGTTTCATCTTGATCTAGATATAAATTTTTTACATTCACATTGTTACAAAGCCAATATGATATACCCCATGCTTCTGTATCCTTTATCCTTATATTTTCAATATATAAATTGTTTATATTACACAACATAAATCCAAATCCCCAATACGAATTATAAACATTTTGCGTATAATTTCTAGTGTTATTATATTTATAATTACCATCTAGTGTGAAATCCTTAAATTTAATTGTATTACTTAACATTGTGAATTGCGTTAAATCACTAACTTGTGATTTAAATGGATATTTATTTGTTCCATTTGCTAATTTTATGACAGTAGCATCAATCCCTTTACCTATTATCTCACTATTTTCTTGGTGTATTATGCTATTTTTTATGTAATATAACCCTGCATCTAGATTACAAGTTCTAACTAATTTTAAAATACTATTTATGATTATTGAATTATCTATTTCAGAATTTCCAGAAATAGCCCCCATTTGTGATATGGATAAACTATCTTTAACGATAGGGACTATCTTCTTTATATTATCAATTTTAACTGAACAATCATCTCCGACTAAAATCCCATTACCTATATCTTTAAAATTCTCATTTCCATTCAATGCAATACATTTGAAATAAGTCAATGACATATCTTTTTCATTATAAAATCCATTTATAAGAAATATACTATTTAATAATGCTTTGCTTGGTGTTGCTTTTATTTCTGATACCGTAAAAATACTTAATCCGTTACCTCCACCGCCACTTCCTATTGGCGCATAGGTCATTGATGCTTCTTCTTTAGTTAAATAGTTATCCAAATTACCATTTGCAATAGCTTGTTCTAAATTATTAATATTCTTAATAGCCTCTGAATTTTCTTCTTTTAGTTCTTCTAAAGCCGTTATCAAGACTTCTGTGCTTATGCTGTCTTCATTAAGAGCAGCATTGCCTATAATTATTTCTCTTAGAAAACATGATATTTTTGAATTTGTCTTACTATTACATACAGAAAAGGTGAATATACCTTTCCCACTGTTTACAGTTAACTCCCTTTTCAATGTCCACATTGCTAAATTCCCATTTATACTAAATTCATCTTTACTACTTGCTAGTAAAATATTATCATTTATTTTTACATCAAATTCTATATGCTCATCATTAGTAAATATATGTGGTGTCCCATCTGAATTATATACTTCAAAAGTTAATGTAAATCCTTTGTCAAATTGTACTAATTTAACTGGTGGCTGGAATGTATCTTTTCCTAAATAAATTCTTATATTATTCATATCTTTTATCCTTTCTTTAATAAAGAACTATTTACCCTTAGGTATTAGTCCTATAAATTCTTTTTCATCATTAAATTTTATTTCATATTTATAAATATTACTGCCAATCTCATAAGGTAACGCTATTATTCCTAATCTTTCTTTTTTATAAAATTCAATTTTTTCATCAAATTCCATACCTACTGGCAGTATTGGGACCATTGTGTTATCTTCTGTCATTCTAATTTCTGTTGTATCTAAATCATAGAAAATAATCATATTGCAGCCTCCTTATATATATAATATCTTATTGTAACTACTTGTTCTTGTTCAAAATATGTTCCATCTTTATTAAAGACAAAAGCAAAATTTGTATCTGTTATTCCAATTCTACCTACGAACCCAATAAGATATCCATGTCCTTGCACGTTTGAATTACTAGCTAAATTGAAAAAAGGGAAAGGTGATACAAAATCTTGATATTCTATATATGCTGATATGCATGGTTTGTATCCTAACCCATGCCTAATGTCATAAGTATACTCATTGTGATTCGGTGGAATTACAAAGCCAACAGTACCGCTTAATATTATTTTATGCATATTATACTTACCATCAATTACAACTACGTTATCTGAATTCTTAACTGTTAAAGCTCCACCACTTATAGTTATTCCATCATTCCCATTTATATCAATTGTTACTCTTCCATCATTACTACTTATAACACCAGTTTTTATCAAACTCGCATTTATATTACCTGCTGTAATAAAGTCTGCAACAATTGCACCATCCATTGTCATAGCAAGTCCAAATGTTCCATTATATCCAGTATTACTATAACCTAAACCATTTATATTCCATCTCCAAATCTTTCTAGCTGTATTGATATTATCAGTGTCCATTATTAAAAATTCATCTCTTGTTTTAAGTGTATATCCTCCCAACCCATTGTTTATCAAAGATGTTGCTGTTGCCTTAGCTTCTGCTAAAGCACTAGTCATTTGTTCTTTTACTTTTTCTACTGTAATTGCACTTTGAACAAAGTTAGAAATTGTAGATCCACATTCTATTGAAATATATTTATCTCTTAAACTATCCCACTTATAATAATTCATATCTACCTTTATATTCATATTTAACAAGCTATGTTTAATCGTTATTGTATCGAATGGATATATTCTTTCAAGTACTGCATATTCTTTATATTGTTCCATTTTGCTAAGCTCAATAAAATTAACCTTAAGAGTTGTTTTTGGTATATCAACCTTTTCCTTATCATATAAATCTTTAACTGCATTCCTTAATGCCTCATATGCCTCTTCCTTTGTTAATTCCCCTTCTTTTAATTCTTCTCCATCAACTTGTGCCTTTATTGAAGGAAATTCATATTTTTTAACCTTTACATGTTCATAATTATTTATAAGGGGACTTTCTACATACTTTTCAGGAATAAATAAGCCATCAAATCCTTGTGGCATTATCTTTGTTGCTATACCTTTCATATTGGTGTCAACTGTAAGCCCTTTAAGATTTTTACCATACTTAATATTAACCCCTCTATCAGTTCCGTATTTAGTTAATAATTTTATTGTCCAATTATCTCTTACTAATTCTCCACCCCATCTATTTATTAAGCTATTATCTTCACTACTATCCATTAATGCAGCTATTGGTGATTTTCTAACAATTCTACTATTAGCAATACTAGGTACATCACTAAGCACTGTAAAATTATGTGGTTCTACTGTTTTTGAGAAAAGTTGATTTATAGCTCCAAAGCCATCTTTATTTACTATATTAGTATCTTCAATAAAATTATCCTCGTTATCGTAGAATATATGGCACGCATAAACTTGTAGCAAGTTCTCCTTTTCGTTTTTATATGCTCTATAAATTCTAAATGCTTGATATCCTGATGGAGTAGAGCAATATAAAATATTTTCTTCCTTTAGTAATGAAGCTTTATTGTCATATAAATAAACCTCTAAATAAGCTTCATATGCACCATTTTTCATTTCTTCCACATTACAAGTTAAAGCATTTTTTATTATGCCTAATCCCCTTGTATTAAAGTTTTTTTCTGTTCTATCAAATATAATTGCTTTCCCCATTATAAGAACCTCCAACGTGGTGTTATATCAATCTTAAGAACACTACCAGTCCATGAAATAATATTTTCTCCAACTTCTAAAATTGGTGTATCACCAGAAGAGTTATTGTCCATTGATATTGTTCCTTTATAAATTTGATCAAGTTCAGTGTCAATATCAACATATTCACTTATGTTATCAATCTTCAGATGTTGATTGTTAATGTATAAGTTTATTGTGCCTGATCCATAAATCCTTATTAGTGGTTCACTATAGTAAGTTCCTTGATTAATAATTTCTGTATTAGAATTTATTGTTATTTTATTATCTCCATCTAATAGATACCCTAATGGCTGGCATTCAAATTGAATTATTCCTTTATGAAGTATTGGTATTAGTTCTGTAAGTTCCAATTTATTAATTATAGTAGCTTTGTAATATCTATCTTCTTGGTTAGAAAATATAACACTATCTGTTCCTCTAAGCCATGCTTTTAAACCATCAACATTAGTTTCATCTGTCATGTGAAAAGTAACTGATTTAGTAATGCTTTCTAATGTATTTTCCATCTCTATCAAATACCCACTTCTCCCTGGGATAACTTCTTTAATATACCTTTCCTCTGCTGTATCTTTTCCTGGCAAAGTATCACATATCAATTGGTAATCATCACTATGCTGCCCTTTCCAATAGAATCCGTTATTCAATTACCTTCCACCTCCTCCATATGCAAGTTGCGACCTATAGAATTCTAGTTCTTCTGCAAAATCCTTAACATCTTGACTTCTAGTGTTATTGAAATTTTCAATTGATACTGTTATCCCATTGTTATTGTTATTTACATTATTTGTGTACTGTTCATTTTCCTTAGCTGTTAAAACTCTTTCACCTTTATGAAGTCTTGCAGTGTAACCATCATAAGGAATATAGTCTTGTCCATTATAGTTATAGTTAGGCAAATAATAGCCTCCTCTACCATCACTATAATACTTAGAAGCACTAAAATTATTACCTTGGGAGTCTTTATAGTCAACTACAACTAATGAATGAGTTATTTTAGGAATTGAATTTATTTTATTAATAATGCTTTCAATATTAGCTATAGTTCCATCACTATTAACTTGTACTCTTACAGGTGTGCCATTAAGATTAACCACCTCTGTATAAAGCCCCTCTATTTCCTCACCTGTTCCCTGTAACAAGCTTGCTACAGAAGTTGCCATAGTTCTTGTACTCTCATCATAGTTTGTATTAGAAACTATCATATCTAATATTCTATTTTTTTGATCATTACTCAAAACATTGTATTGTTCTGTAAGCTCAATCAATTGGCTCCTAATTTCTTCACTAGTACCAGTTATTTCATCCTTTGATTTATTCCATGTACCAACAATATTTCCTGTCTTTTCATCAACCATGACATAAACATCTTCATATGCCTTACTTTCGGTATTATAAATCCTCTGCATGCCACTTTTGGTTATATTATCTAAATCATTATAACTAGCAAGTGCCTTAATAAGCTTTTCCTTATCTGCTTTTTCTTGCACTGATAATATTTTACCTTCCTCAGTATCTATTCTTGCGTAAATTTCCGGATATTTTTCTTTTATAACTTCCAAGTAACCACTATAAGTATCTTTTATTGATTTTACCTTTGCTTCTTTATCCTCTTCAAGTTTCCTTATCTGTTCTTCAGCTGCAATTCTTTCTTGTGTATTCATATTATCCAAATTCATTTTAAGCATTTCAATTTTCGTATCATAATATTCATTTGTACTTGCTAAATCATCTTCAGCTAATTGTGCTTTCTCTTGTAATAATTCACTTGCACCCTCTAAATCTAAATTTCTCATTTTAACATTAAAATTAGCTTGTAGTTCTAAACGTTCCTCTTGACTAGTTGCCAATGCATCTATCTTAGCTTGGTTAATTTTTTCTTCATATTCTTTTATAGCTGTTGTTTCACTTTCATATAGCTTTCTATTTTCTGCAGCCGCTGTTGCATACAAATTATTAATTTTATCTTGATATGTCTTAACTGTTGCAATTTGTTTTTCTCCATTGCTATTAAAGAAACTTAGCACTGTTGTTTCGTAAGTGTCTAAGGTATTATCAATGTTAAAGTATTCATTTAATGCTTTAGTGCTTTCTGATTCATGGTCTTTTATCTCCTGAATAATTTCGCTACATATTTCATCTGTTTGAGCTTTTAAATTAGATGCCTTATTCTTATCTATCAAAATATTATTTGTTTCTAGTCTATCTAATTCAAAATTAACATTTCTCCATGCTTCTGCTGTCTTATCTATACTTTCAGCAACTTCAACAGAAACATTGTCACTCCAATTTTTATAAACAAGTCCTAAGTCTTCCATTTCATCTTTCGATTGAATAACATTTCCATGCATATTATTCCAAAATTTTTCCCCAAGGCTTAATTCTTCTGAAGTTGTTGCAAGGGATCTATTTAAAAAGTCACTATTTTCTTTTGCCATATAGATTGCTCCACCTACTGCAACTAATGCTGGAGTTAATGGTAATACTGCTGACAATACTCCACCTAAACCACTTGCACCTGCTGTTATGCTACTTGTTGTTGCAAGGGCACTTGTAGCTGTTGTTGTGCTGCTTAAAGCTGTAGATAAAACTCCAAATCCTTTTTGCAATTTTACAACTGTATCTATACCGCCACTTAGTATTTTAAATGTAGGTCCAATGGCCATTGCAAAAGCTGCAAACTTTATAATGCTTCCTTGTTGTTCCTCTGATAAATTACTAAACTTATCAGCTACATCTCCAATAGCATTGGCAACTTTAGTTATCATTGGTGCTATGGACTTCTCTACTTTTATAGCTGCACTTTCCAATGCTCCAAACATTTCTTCTACACTAGATTTAGCATTGTCTTGCATAGTTTTTGCCATCTCTTTAGCAGCCCCATCACTATTTTTCAAACTTTCGGTCAATGTCTCTAATTCTTCAGGACCTGCATTTATTAAAGTTAACATACCACTCATGGCTTCAGTACCAAATATTGTTGCTACTGCATTTTGTTTTTGTTCATCTGTAAGTCCACTTAATGAACTATTTAAGTTTCCTATAATATCTTTTAGGGGGTACAGTTTACCATTAGCGTCAAAAGCCTCAAATCCTAAGTTTTTCATTAAAGTTGCTGCTTCATTAGATGGTTTTGCAAGACTTGTTAAAGCACTTCTTATTGTTGTTCCAGCCTGGCTTCCTTTTATACCTGCATTGGCAAGTTCACCAATAGCTGCAGTAACTTCCTCCAAGGATAACCCCATACTATAAGCAATAGGGGCAACATACTTCATAGCTTCACCGGTATCTGCAACTGCTGCATTTGTATCTGCTGCATTTTTTGCAAGTACGTCTGCAACGTGACCTGCCTTATCTGCTTCTAAGTTAAATCCTCTTAATGTACTTGCTGCAATATCTGCACTACTTGCCAAATCTTCACCTGAACTTGCAGCTAAATCCATCATTCCAGGCATAGCTTTCATTATTTCGCTAGTAGTAAATCCTGCACTAGCTAAGTTCTCCATACCTTGTGCTGCTTCATTTGCACTAAAGGCTGTATCTGCACCTAATTGAATTGCTTGATTTTGCAATGCTTCAAACTCTTTACCTGTTGCTCCTGATATTGCCTTTACCCTTGACATTTGGCTTTCAAAATCCATTCCAACTTTAGCTGCTGCAACTCCTACGCCTAGTAATGGAACTGTAAGATATTTTGTCATTTTATCACCAGCTGCACTAAGACTTTTTCCCATACTCTCTACTTTAGATATACTAATGCTACTTGTTTTGTCTAAACCTCTTTCAAGTCCAGCAGTATCTGCAACTATATCTACGCTCAAAGGTGGTAATTGAATTCCACTTGTTAACATTTTATTCCTCCTTCCTATTAAATTCACCTACAGCCTTTTCATCAGCTTTTGTTTGTTGTAGCCTCCATAATGTTTTTAAAAAGTCTCTACCTTCTTTTGTTCCATTCCAACTATCTATCCAGCTGTCCTTGTTATATTGTAAATAATCAATTAGAGGTAGCTCTTTTACTTCAAGAAAGTTTAACCCTGTATATTTACTAATTCTTCTTAATATTGATGATTTAATACTAAAATCTTTTTCCCATTGTTCAACACATATATATTTACTGCATATTGCTTCACCTATCTCACCTTCTGGGATAGGTATTCTTAGTTTGGGTCATTTCTCAAATTATATACAAATTTGCTTATCTCTTGATGTATGCTTACTTGTAATTTAACTGGAATAGTTCTTACTTCCTCTTCAGTAAATTTTATTTTCTCTGAATTATTATTAAGAATAATTTTAGTTATCTCAATTCTTTTATCATATGCATTTTCTTCATTCATTTCTGATTGAATTTTATCAATTTCCATTGCAACCTTTGCAGTTGGCTGAAGTAATGTTATATCCTTGTCAAATAATCTTATTTCAATACCTTGGTTCATTAATTTATCTAAATCTAACATTTAATCATTCCTTTCAAATAAAAAAGAGAGGTATTACCCTCTCAAATTAAACTGTTGTAATTGTAACTGTACATGTTGCATTCTTTGTGTTATCTAGTTTACTTGTTGCAGTAATAACGCAACTTCCTGTTGCAACTGCTGTAATAACACCATTATTACTTACTGTAGCCTTTGCATTATCTGCTGAACTCCAAACAACGTCTTTAAGGGCTGTTACTGGTTCTACACTTGACACTAATGCTTCTTTATCTCCTACCTTCATGGCTAAAGTAGAGTGGTTTAATGTGACACCTGTAACATTATCTGATGTTACCTCTTCAGTTAAATCAAATAAATAATTTTTAATATGTTCAATAGCTTCTAAAGTTGCATCTACTGTCAATTCTTTATTTGTAAACTCTAAAGCAAATCCATTACCACCTTGACCTATCATTGTAAATCTAATTTTATTTCCATCTTCTTTTTCATGTACAAATCTAAATAGTACAGTTTTCAAGCTATTGTTAGTATTACCTACTACCAATTTCTTAACTGCTTTCCCATTAATTACATTTGTAGAGTATTGAGCTGTTGATAATAAAGCTAACTTTTCTAAATCCCAAGTTAAAATACCTGTTTTAGCTGTACACGCTTCACTAATAACAAATCTTTTTACTATTTTGCTGTATTGATTCTTTACATCATAAACTTCAGGTTTGTAATCAATACTAAATCCACCTGAACAATGCCCTACGTTATGAGCTTCTGTTTCTATATCTAAATCTTCTGGTATCACACTACCATCAAATTCATACATATATACTTCACCAGCACCTAATATTACCTCATTTATATCCTTTGTTGCCATTTATAAGCACCTCCATGTTATTATAATAAATTGTGATATTTCCCACATTTGTGGTACATCACTGAATATTGTGCCTCCTCCAGCAAGTTGTCCTCTTAAAGCTATTTTATTACTCACTAGAGAAGGTTTATTTAATTCTGTATTAAATTTATCGCAGATAGCTTTTTTAATTTCTTCTGCAATTTCGTAATCCTCGTGGATTATTTTAACTTCGACTTGATCAGTTTTAACTGTTCCATAACTAATAGGGGTTATAGTATAGGTTATACATGGAAATTCAGTACCATATACAGGGAATACCTTATTATGACCAATATACTCTAATACTGTTTCTTCTAATATTTCTTTTAAAGCTTCATACAGCATATTACTTACCACCTGCCAATATCCTATTAATGTAAGTTTTATTTTTAATTTTTGCCCTGTCTAAAAAGGCATTTGGTTTTTGTCCATGTGTCCAATTCAAACCTTTATATTTTCCTTTTTCAACTTTATATGCCCATGGTGTCTTTCTTCCATCACCATTTACTGCATATATTCCAGTACCTTGATGAACATATGGAGCGTACTCAAGAGTATTTCCCACTATCCCTATTACTTTAGTACCCTCTGTAGAAACTTGACTAACCATACTTGATCTAAGTAGTCCTTGGTCAATTGGTGCTTCTATTTTTGCATCTCTTTCAACTAAAAAACAACACGTTTCCATGTTATTTACTAGTCTTTGAGAAATTATAGCTTTTGCCTCTTCAATTGCTTTTTTAAATTCCTCTGTATTAGACATTAATATCCACCTCCCTAAGCAATAGATTGTTTAATCTTCCTTGATTATTAGCCCCTATTACTTCGTATATAGTACCTTCTGTATCTATTAGCCTATTTATACCCTCTTTAATTTCTTTATTGAACGTAAGCCCTGTATGAGTACTTTGGTTATATCTTACTGATTGAGTGTTAATCATATCATTTGTTTTGAATATTGATACATAAATAACCCCTTTATCAAGCCAATCATACTTTGGAGCTCCGCTTTTAGAAGGGACTTTTTCTTTAATCTGTAAGGTCATAGCTTTCATATTACTATTAATACTCATCTAATCACCTAAACCTTCTACATCTTCTTAATTTAGCTTTTATTTCAGAAGGTATACCATCTATATAACTTTCAGATACACCACTGTTACTTGCACTTGATAATCCCTCTGAACCAAATTTATTGCATTTAATTACTACTAATTCTTTAACTATTGACATACAAAAAGGAGATAGCTCTTCACCATCTCCTAAATTTATATACTCTTTTATTTCATTTATAGAATCAGTTATTATATCTAATAACAATTCATCACTGTTATTTGATATTCCTGGTCTTAATTTTAAAGACTGTAATATCATTTCCTCTTGAAACAATATATCACCTCATTTCTACAAGGAAAAGGATAGCATTATGCTACCCCTATACTCCTGAAACCTCTTTAGTATTCACTGGATTAGCAGTTGTATTTGTTATTTCAACCTTAGTAGGTGTCACTTGGTCCGTTGGAATTACATTGTAGAATAATACTGCAATTGCATCATCCCTAAGCACTTTAGATCCGTACATACACAATCCTCTAACACCATCAGCAAATGAAGTTTGTAGTCTCATAGCTTCCATTTCATCTAATTGCTTTGCAGCTCCTATAGCTCCTTTATAGTGAGCTACAATTTGACCTGCTGGTTTTTCTTCACTACACACAACCCTCATACTATTTATAGTTTGTCCTTCTACTACTCCATTTTGAAGTACTACTGGATTAGTTGTAAATCTTCTATCCTTAGAAAGTAATCCTAATATTTCAGCATCTACAGTTACATATCTATCTGTTTTAGGCACCTTATTTTTAGAAAGCATAGTTCCTAAATCTACTATATAATCATAAATATTTATTGCTGATACATCTTTCTTTGAAGATGTAGATCCTATCTTATTTCCTGATTTAACTCCGCCAGCTAAAGTAGTATAAAAATCTTTATCATAAGTTTCAGCTAATACTGCTGCATGTTCTGCTGTAGTTGCCCCCATAACTTCTGCTACTAATTGAACCTTATCACAATCATCTAAACTAAATGCAAAATACTTCTTTTTATCAAAAGTCATTTCAATAGGAGTTGTATTAATATCATCCCAATTTATAGTTCCCTCATAATCTTTTATTGTTCCAGCTCCAACTCTATTAAATATTACTTTATTTCCTTGAATCTTTGATGGTTTAGTTGATACTGCATCAGCTACTGATACAGAGTGGAAATTAGCTAATAATGCTCCTTCCCATAATGTTGCTTTAAAACTTGCTACTGACATTTAAATTCCTTCTTTCTATTTATTATTTTGTAAGGCCGTAAATTGTGCTGCTACTTCCTCAGCGGTCATTTTATCAGCATTGGCCATTAATGCTTCATAAGTGTTATTATTCCCTGAACCACCTTCAGGATTAGCTGGTGGTATTCCGCTAATTTTCTCTTCAAACAAATCTTTGTAAGATTCCTTTAGTCCTTTTAGTTGCTCATCTAAGCCTATTACTGTACCATCTTCACTTATTGATAACTTATCCCTATCAATTCTAGTGGATAATAAATCAGTGTGCTTTGCCTTAGATGTAGATAAAGCCTTTTCAATTGCACTATCTAGAGTTAAATTCCTTACCTTAGATTCATAATCAGCCTTTTGTGTTTTAATAGTATCTTCATACTCTTTAACTTTTGTTTGCAGGGTTTCATTGTCTCCATTACTTTTCTTTAGGTCCTTTATAGTGTTATTAGCTTCGTCTAGCTGTTTGTTTGCATTTTCTAGCTTAGTAGTAGCCTCTACTGCCTTAGCCTTTTCAACTTCAATATCTGCTCCATTTTCAGCCATAACCTTGTCAATAACCTCTTTCTCAAGGCCTAAATCTTCTAAAAATTTTCTTTTCATTCTTCATTCCTCCATTTACGCTTATTTACGTGAGTTGCTTTCACTAATGTATAGTTCTTTTACGTCTGCTATAAAAAGACATATAAAAAAGCCTTAGTTTCCTAAGACTTTAATTATCTTTCCACTTTATAATTTTCCCATTTCTTATATGCATCTATGTATATTTCTTTTTTATCACCGTTATAAGTACACTCGTAATACATTCCATCAAATAACGTAGTGCTTAATAGTGCTTTGTTGTTTT
>CAMNZV010000007.1 GCA_946575275.1 uncultured Clostridium sp.
AAAATAAAAGTAAATATACTCCATCTATTGGCTTAATCCTTGGCTCTGGTCTTGGAAAGATTGCTAATGAAATTCAAGATCCTGAATATTATGATTATAATGATATACCAAACTTTCCAGTATCAACAATTGTAGGTCACAAAGGCAGACTTGTAATTGGAATGCTAAATGGTAAAACTGTTATTGCTATGGAGGGACGTTTTCACTACTATGAAGGCTATAATATGAGTGATGTAACCTTCCCAATTAGAATAATGAAGCTTCTTGGAATATCAGAAATAATTATTACAAATGCTGCTGGGGCTGTTAATACTGCCTTTAATCCTGGTGATTTAATGCTTATAACAGATCATATAAATCTATCACTAAACAACCCATTAATAGGCATGAATTTAGATGATTTTGGCGAAAGATTTCCTGACATGTCAGAGGCTTATAACAAAGACCTTATTAATTTAGCTAAGGTTGCCTCTAAAAAACTAGGTATAGAATTAAAAGAAGGTGTATATACTATGTTTACAGGTCCTTCCTATGAAACCCCTGCCGAAATAAAAATGACTCGGGCACTTGGAGGAGATGCAGTAGGAATGTCTACTGTTCCTGAGGTTATAGTCTCAAACCATTCAAAACTTAAGGTTTTAGGCATTTCCTGTTTAACAAATATGGCAGCTGGAATATTGTCTAAACCTCTAAGTCATGATGAGGTTATAGAAACCTCAAATAAAGTAACTACAAACTTTATTTCTTTGGTTAAGGAAATCATAAAAACTATTTAATATCAAAATGAAAAATAAATGCTTTTCAGATATAAAAATATCTAAAAAGCATTTATTTTATTTTTATATCATATCTCTATAGAAGTATATTCTACAATTAATTTTAGGAAATCCTCTTTTGTATTATCTTCATTAAATGACTCCATTGGTATAATCAAGGCTGTTCCATCCCTTAATATAAGGTAAATCATATCCTTTTCTAAGGAAACCTCTTTAATGGCATTCCATTTTATATAAAGAGAGCTGTCTTCTCTTTTAACTATTATTCCTTCTTCATTTATGTTTATATTAAGATCTTCTTCATAAGAATAATTAATTGTTTTTAGTTCAAATAATAGATTTTCCTTTATAGAAATTTGATAAAAGAATATATATATAAGATACCAGCTAACCCCAAAAACTAAAGGTAATACTATATATAATATATCTTCAATTTGAATTTGTCCATGAACCTCAATTAGTGGTTTTCTAGAAAGGTATATAGACAAGGATAAGACAATACCTATTGGAATCATTATTATTGATTTTATTTTTCTATATGTTTTTTCTGATGTTTGATTTTTTAAGAATTTTCTATAAAAATTTATTAATTGTAATTCAGTATTTTTATATGATAAGTTCATCAGTTTCTTCCTCCTCTTTCACCTTTTTATTTTCATTAATAGTGTTAATGAATTGTAACTTTTCATTATCATCTTCAAAAGCCTCTATAGGAATTAGAAATTTACTATAATTAGATATAATAAGTTCAACATAAGTATTTTTATCAATAATGGATTTAACTCCTTTATAATTACTTTCTATTCTTTTTAAATTATTTTCAAATACAATAGTTTCATCTTTTAATGTATATTTAGTTTGTCCTTCAAATGGGATATTCATATTATCTATTTCCTTCATTATTGAAATGCTTTTAAATTTCCAAGCAATAATAGGTAAAAGAATAGACCACAAAATTGCACAAATAATATATATAAGTAATGTAAAACTTGATTCTCTTTTTAAATATCCATAAAACTGCATATCATAAGTATACCTTGATATACACAAAGCTACAAAGATTGCTAATACAAATATAATTAATCCTGCAAACTTAAATTTTGTTTTTTTACTTTTAAATAAATCCTTCAATATAATTCTATGAATTTTTCCTCTGTATTTTCATAAGAAATTTCCAAATTTACTTCCCCCTTTTTATTCACACACAACTATATCCATTATACAAAAAAACAAAATTAAATACTACAATATTCATTAAATAAATTAAAGGTTTTCATAATTCTGAAAACCTTTTAACCCTTAAAGCTCATCTTCCATTTCTGAAAATGTACTATATGTCCTATATTCTGATTCTACCATTACCTCTGTCTCTTCCTCATTACTTTTAATATAATTAAAATCCTCTAAAATTAGTTCTATATCCTCTAATGTTTCTTTTATATTATCTAAAACCTCTTCCTTCCCCTTCTCACTTCTTGATACCAATAAAGACTTATACTTATCTAATTCCTTAATCTTTTTTGTTAATATTTTTTCTGTTTTCATTATTGCCTCCAAAATACTTATATCATATATTGTATGAATAACTTGTTGCATTTGTTAGTGAAGTATTGTAAAATCTAATTATTATATTTATTGCTGTGATAAGAAGAAGTAGGATATATGGATGTAGTTATAGCGAGTAAGGGATGGTGCAAGCCTTATACGATGCCAAGTCTGAATAACATCTTTGAGCTTCTAACCGAACAATATTATTTAAGTAGGCTTAGACGTATATCAACACGTTACAGTTGAAAAACATTTTTTGTTTGTTTAAGTGGCTTTTATAGCAATTTAGGTGGTACCGCGAATTATCTTCGTCCTTATTAATTTAAGGACGTTTTTTTATTATTTTTAAGGAGGAATTTAAATGACAAAACCTACATTAATTAAAACATTATTTAGAAATACTAATGAATATTTATCACAAGAAATAACTATTTCAGGATGGGTTAGAACATTACGTTCATCTAATGCCTTTGGATTTATTGAACTAAATGACGGTTCTTTCTTTAAAAACATACAAATAGTTTTTGATACAAACTTAGATAATTTTAAAGAAATATCTAAACTTGCTATTAGCTCAACAATTTCAGTAACTGGTACCTTAGTTGAAACCCCTAATGCAAAACAACCCTTTGAAATACAAGCTACAAAAATTATACTAGAGGGAAATTCAGATTCTGATTATCCTCTTCAAAAGAAAAGACATACATTTGAATATCTAAGAACTATTGCTCATTTAAGACCAAGAAGTAATGTATTTTCTGCTGTATTTAGAGTTCGTTCTGTTGCAGCTTATGCAATACACAAGTTCTTCCAAGATCAAGATTTTGTATATACTCACACTCCAATTTTAACTGGAAGTGACTGTGAGGGTGCTGGTGAGATGTTTAAAGTTACAACCCTACCACTTAATAACACACCATTAACTGAAAATGGAGCTATAGATTATTCAAAGGATTTCTTTGGTAAGGAAACTAACCTTACAGTATCTGGACAATTAAACGGAGAATGTTACGCATTGGCTTTTAGAAATATTTATACCTTTGGACCAACCTTTAGAGCTGAAAATTCTAACACTGCAAGACATGCTGCTGAGTTTTGGATGGTTGAACCTGAAATAGCATTTGCTGACCTATCAGATGATATGGAGCTTGCTGAAAATATGCTTAAATACGTTATGCAATATGTTATAGATAACTGTCCTGAGGAAATGGACTTTTTCAACCAATTTGTTGACAAAGGATTACTTGATAGATTAAATCATGTTATTTCAGCTAACTTTGGTAAGGTAACCTATACTGAGGCTGTAGAAATTCTTAAAAACTGTGGTAGAAAATTTGAATATGATGTTGAATGGGGAATTGACCTTCAAACAGAACATGAAAGATATTTAACTGAAGAACACTTCAAAAAACCTGTGTTTGTAACAGATTATCCAAAGGATATTAAGGCATTCTATATGAGAATAAATGATGATAATAAAACTGTTGCTGCCTGTGATTGCTTAGTTCCAGGTATTGGTGAAATAATAGGTGGAAGCCAAAGAGAAGAAAGACTTGATGTATTAAAGTCTAGAATGAAGGAGCTTAACCTAAATGAAGAAGATTATTGGTGGTATTTAGAACTAAGAAAATATGGTGAAACAAAACATGCCGGATTTGGCCTTGGTTTTGAAAGATTAATTATGTATTTAACTGGAATTACTAACATTAGAGACGTAATACCTTTCCCAAGAACTACAGGACAATCTGAATTTTAATCTATAATTTAAATGAATTCCAGTAAATCCACAATGGCTTACTGGAATTTTTTATGTATATTATGAAAAATATAGTGTATAATTTTTATACAAATGTATTTATTAACTTAAAGGAGGCTAACATGAAGAATTTTAAAAAACTCATTACCTTTTTAACTTTATTAGTTCTTTCATTATCACTTATAAGCTGTAATTTTTCAAATATAACAGATTTAAATAAAAGTGAAGCTGATAAATTTGATGAATTTCTAAATGAAGAATTTGAAAACTATGTATCCTCAGATTATCTCACCTTACATTATAGTATAAAAAATCCATCTTCATATAATCTAGAAAACTCAGAAATAACACTTGGTTCTATAGATTTAGATAGTTTCGAAGACTATGATAATGAAATAGATGAAACCTATAATAAATTAACATCCTTTTCTTATGACCAATTAACTGAGGAACAAAAATTAACCTATGATATTTTAGGAAACCACTTAATTACAGAAAAAAAGTCTAAGGGCTTATATTACTATCAATCAATATTACATCCAACTACAGGACTTCAATCAAATTTACCTGTTACCTTTGCAGAATATACCTTTTATGACAAGGATGATGCTTATGATTATATTGAACTATTAAAGGATATAGAAAATTACTTTGATGATATTATTGAGTTTGAAACTGAAAAATCAAATCAAGGTTTATTTATGTCCACTAAAACTGCTGATGCTGTTATTAATGAAATCAATGCTTTTATAGCAAATCCAGATAACAATTATTTAATTACATCCTTTAATGACAAAATTAATGAACTAGCAGATCTTACCACTACTGAAAAAGATGATTTATCCTATTCTAACAAGGATATTGTAATTAATAGTGTTCTACCCTCTTACAAAAAACTTTCAAAAACATTAGAGGAGTTAAAAAGCACTAGTTCTAATGAAAATGGCCTTTGCTACTTTGAAGATGGTTCAAAATACTATGAATATTTATTAGCTAATAGTACAGGATCATCAAAAAGTGTAAAAGAAATAGAAGGTATTCTTGAAAGTCGCTTAAATTCTAAGATGAAGGAATTGCAAACACTAGCCTTAGCATATCCTGAAACAGTTATGTCAATGTATAGTGATGAAAATTTCGGTTCATTTTCCATGACTGACCCTACTGAAATTTTAAATTACCTAAAGGAGAAAATATCAAACACTTATCCTGAGGGACCTTCAACTAATTTTACCATAAAATATGTTGATAAATCCCTTGAAGAATCATCTTCCCCTGCATTTTATATGATTCCACCAATAGATGATTATGAATCTAATACAATTTATATAAATCCAACACAAGTTGGAAATTCAAACTTATTTTCAACCTTAGCCCATGAAGGCTATCCAGGACACCTATACCAAACAACCTATTTTAATAATACAAATCCACATCCTATAAGAAAGGCACTATCCTTTGATGGTTATGTTGAAGGTTTTGCAACTTATGCTGAAATAGATTCCTACTCATTAGCGGGAATTAATAGTGCTGCTATTGTAAATCTTCAACAAATAACCTCTGAAATCAATCTAGCTTTACCTACCCTGCTAGATATTTATATAAACTATGATGGATATAAAAGGGAAGATGTAAATAAATATTTACTAGACTTTGGTTATGATTCTTCATTAACAGATTATTTTTTTGACACACTTGTTGGAAATCCAACAAATTATGCTAAATACTATGTAGGGTATTTAGAATTCATTCAGTTACAAGATAAGGCAACTACAACCCTTAAAGGTAATTTTAATATTAAAGATTTTAATAAGGTTCTATTAGACGTTGGTCCTGCACCATTTGCAATAGTTGAAAAGAAAGTTGATGAATATATTCTAAACAATTAATAGTAGAAAAAACTTTTAGAAATTTTATATTATTTCTAAAAGTTTTTTTATATACTTAATATCCAATAACCTCCATTGCCTTTCCAAGCTCTAATGACTTTTTAACATCAATAATTCTTTGATTACTAGATCCTCTAAACCTTAAACCATCATCCTTATTATCCTCTTCAAACCTTCCATCTACCAAAACATCAATAAAATCCAGTAATTTTGCCCATCCTAGTCTTTCATTCTTATGTTCAATAATATATTCAAATTTGTATCCTGTATAACACCATATATTTAGCCCTGCACCTTTAATATTCCTTGCTATATAGGCAAATTTATCTGCCTGCTCTAAGGGGTCCCCTCCTGAAAATGTTACACCATCTAACATTGGATTGTTAATTATATCCTTAATAATTAAATCCATATCAAGTAATTCTCCTCCATCAAAACAGTGCGTCTCTGGATTAAAACATCCCTTGCAATTGTGCTTGCAACCTTGTGAAAAAAGAACCCTTCTTATTCCAGATCCATTTGTTAGGCTTTCATATATTATTCCTGACAATCTAATTTGATTATTATTATCCATTTAAAAACCTCTTATTTTTCCTTATTTTTAAGTTCACCCTCTAACCAATCTATAAATTGTCTTGCTGATCTTGGTGAACGTCCATTGTGCCACTTTTCCCATTTTAAAGCTTCAGAATATAAATAATCTTTTTCTATTTCTATTCCACGATCCTCTGCAATACCCTCTACAATGCTTAAATATTCCTTTTGATCTGGGGCATAGAAGCTTATAGTTATCCCAAATCTATCTGCTAGGGATAGCTTTTCCTCTTTATTATCCATTGAGTGGACCTCATCCTCCCTATCAGAGAACTTTTCCTGTACCAAGTGCCTTCTATTTGTAGTTGCATATATTAGAATATTATCTGGTCTATTTTCAATTCTTCCCTCTAAAATTGTCTTTAAGGCTGAATAACTAGCTTCATTATCAGAAAAAACCAAATCATCTACAAAGATAATAAATTTTTGTTTTTTATGTTTTAATAATCTTATAATTCTAGTAAAATCATTTAATTGTTCTTTATCTACTTCAATTAACCTTAATCCCTCTGTATAAAATTCGTTTAAAATAGCTTTAACTGTAGATGATTTACCAGTACCTCTTGAACCATAAAGTAATAGGTTATTTGATGGAATTCCAGCTAAAAAGTTTTTTGTATTTTTTATTATTTCTTCCTTTTGACTTTCATATCCAATTAAGTCCTTTAATCTAATTGGATCTGGTTCAAGTATCTCCCTTAAATGCCCTTCCTCCTCATTGATAAATCTTTCCCAAACAAAAGCACTATAGGCTGAAGCTCTTCCTGCACCATTTCTTCTATGAAATTCTAATATATATTCACCTTTTTCATTCCAATTAGATTCATTTATAAATTTAGCCTTAATTTTTTCAAAATCTGTTAGGTTCTTAGGACTATATTCTTCGTCTAAAAGCCCAAAGTCCATTAATGAATTTATTCTATTTATTAACTCCTTATTTGGAGCATATTTAGAAATAAGAATTTCTTTAACCTGTTTACTATCTATTTCAACTATCCTGCCTAAAAAATCCAATTCATTATTAATTCCATTTACAATAAACTCCGGTATAGCTTCATTTGACTTAATACTTTCATTAAAAGGATTATTAGTTAAAAGCATTTCTGAAACCATAGCTTCTTTAAAAGATAATTTACTACTAATTGAAAATAAGGCACAAACAAAATCATTATAAGCCCTTATACTTTCACTTATGTATTCACCACCCACTATCTTTTCCACAAGTATTCTAAATTTATCCCCAATTTTTTCATAAAACAATCCTTTATACACACATAAAGAATCAATATCTAACTTTAATTGTTGTTCCTTTTCCATCTGTTCCCATCCCCTTTAAAAAACCACCTTACAATTAATTTTAGTAAGATGGTTTTATTTTTCTATGCTCTGTAATAGTTAATTAAGCAACCCTTTAATATTATATCTCTTTCATCATCAGTTAGGTCTCCTAATTTTAGTTCTAATTCCTTCATATTATCATTAACAATATACGCCTTAATAATATCTTTCTTTTCTTTTATTGCTTCAATAACATTTGGAATAAAAATATAATCATCGTTATTAAATTCTATTTCCTTGTTACAAATAAAAGGTAGCATACCCCAATTTATAAGGTTTGAACGATATCTCTTTGTTGCATATTCATTAGCAATGTTTGCCCATCCACCTAAAACTTTTTGACATGATGCAGCTTGTTCACGAGCTGACCCATCCCCAGGTTTTACAGCAAATATTGTACTTCCGATTCCAATGTTTTTATAATCTACATCTTTAAATGTATTTTTTATTTCATTAATTATTGTAGATAATCCATCAACAGTTGATTCTGGGTTTTCTCCAGCTATTCTTGCCAATTCAGCCTTTTGAATTGCTTTTGCACGACCTACATATTCTGGATCCTTACGAGATAATGTAAATTCTGCAAGTCCTAATGGATTTGATCTATAGGATGAAGTTTCCCCTGAAGGTATTAGTTCATCAGTTGTTGTAACAGGATCATGTATAACTGAAGTAACCTTTAATAATAAATTGTCAGTTAATTCTGACATAGATGGCCAATCAATTATGTTAGGACCAAATTTAATTTCTGCTGCTTTATCTGGTTTTCCAATTCCATTATATACACGATTTTCATATATTGACTTGTCAAAGAAGTACTTAGGATTTGTAAAATTAACATCTATATCTGTTGCTGATATTAAATATCCCTTATTAGCTGCTGTTGCTGCAATAGATCTTGCATCCATTAATGCAACTGAAGCTATTTGCCCACTAGTAATTTTTGAACCTTCTCTATTTGGGAAGTTTCTAGTTGAATGACGTATACTTAAACCATTGTTAGCTGGAACATCTCCTGCCCCAAAACAAGGTCCACAAAATGCAGTACGTACAGTTGCTCCTGTAGCCATTATATCTGCAACACTACCATTTCTAACTAGTTCCATATATACTGGTTGTGATGCTGGATATACACTTAGTGAGAATTCATCAGCGCCTATAGATTTTCCTCTTAGGATATCTGTTGCATCACAAATATTTTCAAATCCTCCACCAGCACATCCACCAATAACCCCTTGTTCAACATATAATTTTCCATTATGAACTTTATCTTTTAATGTAAATTTTATTTTATTATCAAGGCTTATTCCTGCCTTTTTTTCTACTTCATCAAGAATCTCTAAAAGATTATTGTTTAAATCTTCGATTGTATAAACATTACTTGGGTGAAATGGCATAGCTATCATTGGTTTTACCTTTGATAAATCTACATGTATCATTCCATCATAGTATGTAACCTCTCCTGGATTTAATTCTTTGTATTCTTCTGGTCTTCCATGAATCTGGAAGTAATCTTTAATTGTATTGTCTGTTCTCCAAACAGAAGATAGACATGTAGTTTCTGTAGTCATAACATCAATACCAATTCTATAATCAGCACTTAAATTACTAATACCATCTCCTACAAATTCCATAACCTTATTGTTAACATATCCATTTTCAAATACAGCACCTATTATAGCTAATGCAATATCTTGTGGTCCAACTCCTCTTTGAGGGCTACCTGTTAAGTAAACTCCTACAACTCCTGGCATTTTTACATCATAAGTTTTTTGTAATAATTGTTTAACTATTTCAGGTCCACCTTCTCCAATTGCCATAGTTCCTAAAGCACCATAACGAGTATGACTATCAGAACCTAAAACCATCTTTCCACAACCTGAAATCATTTCTCTTGCATATTGATGAATAACCGCTTGATGAGGTGGTACGTATACTCCACCATATTTTTTTGCACAAGAAAGTCCAAACATATGGTCATCTTCATTTATTGTACCTCCAACTGCACACAAGCTATTATGACAGTTAGTTAATACGTAAGGTACTGGGAATTTTTCAAGACCTGATGCCCTTGCTGTTTGAATAATTCCAACAAAGGTAATATCATGGGATGCTAGCCTATCAAATTTGATTTTTAAATTTTCCATATTATCTGATGTATTATGTTCTTTTAAAATTCCATAGGCAATTGTATTTTTTGCTGCTTCCTCTTTCCCTTTAAACTTACCTCCAACTTTATTCGATAAAATATCCTTAATTTCATTACAATCTTCTACTATTTCCTTACCATTTAATAGGTATGTTCCGTTTTTGTATAACTTTATCATTGCAATCCTCCTATTTATTATTTTTATATTCTTTATATAACTTTACAACTTCTTTGTCAAATAGACTTCTTTTTAATTGTACAGATGTTGATCTTACTAATTCAAGAATTCCATTTGCTTCTTCATCAGTTAACTCCATGTTATATTCTTTAAATTTATTAACAATAGCTGCTCTTCCAGAATGTTTACCAATTACTATTTGCCTCTCAAGTCCTACAACACTTGGATCAAAGGCTTCATAATTTTTAGGATTCTTAATTGCTCCATCTGCATGTATCCCTGATTCATGTGCAAACATATTTGTTCCAACAATAGCCTTCCAAATTGGAAGATCTCTTCCTGATGCTCTAGATACATATTCACAAATTCCTCTGAATTTTGTTGTGTCCATATTTACGTCTAATCCACATACAAATTTTAGAGCCATAGCTACCTCTTCAAGTGCTGCATTTCCAGCCCTTTCACCTAATCCATTTACAGTAACGCCAACATGATTTGCTCCACCTCTAATACCTGCAATAGCATTTGCAGTTGCCATACCAAAATCATTATGAGTATGCATTTCTATATCAAATCCTGTGTTTTTATATATATATTCAATATCCTTTTCTAAAGAAAAAGGTTCCTTTACACCAACAGTATCACAATATCTAAATCTATTAGCTCCAGCTTCTTTAGCGGCATTTATAAATTGAACTAAAAAGTCTTTATCTGCTCTTGAGGCATCTTCACCATTAACGGATACATATAAACCATTTTTCTTAGCAAATTCAACTGATTTTACCATATTTTCAAGTACCCATTCCCTTGAAGTTCTAAGTTTATTTTTTATATGTATATCAGAAACTGATATAGAAATTGCAACTGCGTCTACACCGCAATTAATTGATTCTTGAATATCAGAAATAACTGCTCTATTCCAAGCCATTATACTGCTTTTTAAATTTCTTTTAACAATTTCTTTAATTGCTTCCTTTTCGTCTCCACCCATAGTTGGTATTCCAACTTCTAATTGGTCAACTCCTAAATCACTTAGCATTTCGGCAATTGCAATTTTTTCTACATTTGAAAAAACAACCCCTGCTGTTTGTTCTCCATCTCTAAGGGTTGTGTCTACTATATATATTTGTTTACCATTGTTAGTATCATTAACAGTCATGAAAATCCCCCTCTTAAAATAACGAAATCTATATGAAAATATACTCTTTTTCACTTTTATATTTTATCATAGCACAAAAAAAATAACAATAATAAATTTTACATATTGTTAATTTTTATGCAAGAGAAAACCTGTATTCCTTCAATTTATCCATATTTTCAAAGAAAATCGAATTTAATTATTGAATTATTGCAAGATTTAAATTATTTCATTCAACCATTAACACATGCAAGGTGTTAATTTGTATGTGATACTGCTTAAGTGAAAATTTAAGTGTTACAGATTTAATTAATATCTTATCTGTAACACTTATTATTATTGTTTATTATACATATTTATCTTTGTCCCCGTATGAGTCATTCTATCTCTTCTTTCAGCAACCTTTCCCTCTCCAAACCGTTCATCTAGGCTTAAATAACCAGTTACCCTTGAAATTCCTTGGATATCATGACTACCGCATTTTGGACAAGCACCCTCATTACTTTGTAGGTTTGCCCCACACTCTTTACAATATCTTATATGAAAATTTATACCTAAGTAGCTTATATTTGTGTTTTTATATGCATAATTTAGTATCTTCATTATATCTGCACCTGTTGGATTATCATCAACTTCTATATAGCTTATATGTCCTGCATTACACATCTTATGATATGGAGCTTCAATATCTATCTTATCTTTAATAGATATATTAAACCCTACTGGTATATGGTAACTATTGGTATAGTAATCCTTATCTGTTACCCCTTGTATTTTCCCAAACATCTTCTTATCTTGTTTTATAAACTTTCCTGAAAGACCTTCTGCTGGAGTTGCATAACAGCTCCAATTAAGCTTTGTTTTTTCAACAAATTCATCTAATCTTTCTCTTAAGTGAGAAATTATTTTGATTCCAAGCTCCCTTGTTTCTTCATCTTCCCCATGATGCTTTCCAGTTAAAGCTACAAGTGTTTCTGCAAGTCCTATAAAACCAATTCCATAACTTCCTTGCTTTAAAATAGGTTCAATTGAATCTAATTGTCCAAGTCCCTCAGAACCCTTCATTAAATATTGTCCTGCAACAAAAGGTAAATCTCTAACCTTAAGTTTTTTTAATATATTATATCTGTGCATTAATGATTCTTTTGCCATATCAATTCTTTCATCAAATAATTCAAAAAACTTATTAATGTCCTTTTTAGCTTGCAAGCCTATTCTTGGTAAGTTTATAGTTGTAGGTGCAATATTCCCCCTACCTTCACATCCTGGCTCTCCATTTATATTTTTCATAATATATGTCCTACACCCCATTGTGGCTGGCATATATCCCTTATCATAATATTCCTTATTAAAATCTGCATCTATATTCATGAAGGTAGGATTCATTCTTTTAGCTGCAACCTTGCAGGCTAATTCATATAAATAATAGTATGGATCATCCTTTTCCCTGTTTACACCCTCTTTAACCCTAAAAATTATATTAGGAAAGATTGGTTGTTCACCCTTTCCAAGTCCCTTTTCATATTCTAATAAAAAGATTTCACAAATAAGTGCTGCATCCTTTGAATCAGGTATACCAATATTTACAGAACTAAATGGAACCTGTGATCCTGCCCTTGAATGCATGGTATTTAGGTTGTAGACAACCCCCTGCATTGCTTGATGTACCCTTTCACTTAATCTCTTCTCTACCAATTCTTCTATGTTATCTAAAGGAACCCCAAATTCTATGAATCTTTCTTTTATTTCTTTTCTAGTTGGTTCTATAAATATACCCATATCATTATCAAAATTCGGATGAGATTGACCCCCAAACATATCATTCTGTGTAGATTGTAAAAGTATACATGAAAGCTCTGCTGCAGTTTCAATTCTCTTAGGTGGTTTTATAGTTCCATATCCAGTATTAAATCCACTTTCAAGCATTTGTCTAGTTGGAATATGCAAACAGTTTATAGTTAAATTATAACTATCTAAATCATGATAATATAATTCTCCAGTTTCATGTGCCTTTGATAACTGCTTAGGCATTTGTGCTAAGTTATGCCATTTGTTAGACTCTGATGCAATCCTAAGCAACTTAGAACTGAAATTATTTCCAACATTAGCATTATCTCTATCTGTTTCCACTCCAATTTGCTTAATGGCCTTCATCAAATCAGATTTAATGTCCCTAACCTTTGTTCTATCTTCCCTATAGGCAGAATAACTACTTGCAATTTTATTATATCCGCTATCCTTTAATGCCTTTTCAACAAAATTTTGTATTTCTTCTACGGTAACTTGTTCCTTTTCCGTCATTTCTATATAATTAGCAACTTTTTGTACTGTGTCAATTACTTGACTTTCCTTCAATAGTAGTCCTTCTTCATTAGCTGCTCCCTTTATAGCATGCGATATCTTACTGGCATTAAACTCAACTCTTCTGCCATCTCTCTTCACAACATATAGCATTTTTATCGCCCCTTACACACAATATATAGTACCTTTTTTATTCCTTACATATTATACTTCATTAATATTTATTATAAAAGCACCATTTCAATCGATTAAATTTAGATAACTAATTTTATTATTATTTATATCTGTTTTCCTCTTCTTTTCGTCATTTTAATTCTATCTTGAACAACTATATCAATAGTGATACAATCTATATTATCAATACTGATATAGTTGTTACCTATCAGTACTATTAATTATTAAGGAGAATATATTATGGAAAAGATAGCAATTTTAACAGACAGTGCCTGCGACTTAACAGAGGATATAATAAATAAATACAATATAAAATTAGTTCCCTTTAGAATAATTTATAAGGAAAAAGAATATGAGGATAAAATTACAATTTCAGCAGATGAGGTTTACAAAAACTTAACAACAGAAATCCCAACTACCTCACTACCTTCTACCGAGAGAGTAGACCAAATATTGAAAGCTTTAATTGAGGAAGGTTATACACATGTAATTGTAATTAATATTTCAAGTAACCTTTCTGGTACATCTAATTCAATACGCTTATTACTTGAAAATTATCCAAGTTTAACTTCACATGTTTTTGATACCAAAACATTATCATTAGCTGAAGGTGTTATAGTTATAGAAGCCGCAAAATTGCTTGAAAATGGTTCCTCATTTAATGAAATAATTAATGCACTTCCTTCATTTAGGCAAAAAAGTCATCTTTATTTTACACTAAACACCTTGGAGTATTTAAAAAAAGGTGGTAGAATTGGTAAGGTAGCAGGAACAATTGGTGAAATATTAAAACTTAAACCCGTTATCCATGTTACAGATGAGGGTGTATACGAAACCTATGCTAAAGCACGTGGAAGAAAGCAATCCATTACTATACTACTAGACCTATTAAATGAATATCTAAATAAAGGCAAGTGCAATATTTGGATAGTAGAAGGCGATGCTAAAGAAGATTGTGCTTCTTTATATGAATTATTAAAAAATAATCCAAATATAAATAAGCTTAATACTATAACCCTAAGCCCAGCCCTAGGAGTTCATACTGGTCCTGGTTTAATTGGATTTGCAATATATGAGGTTTAACTATGAGTGATTTTAATTCTCTTTCTGATAAAGAATTAAAAGAAGAAGAAAAAAGGTTATATGAGGAATATAAACAAAAAGTAATGGCCTTAAAAAAGGTTCAAAAAGAAAAAGAATCTGTAGGTCAAATTTTTACTAAAGGATTACTTCCAATATATGTTCTTTATATATTAAGTCAATCACCTGCAAATGGTAATGATATTTCTCATAAAATTGGAGAACATACTAATGGACTTTGGATTCCAAGCACAGGTGGAATTTACCCTTTATTGAAAAAATTTGAGAAAGAAAGTTTAATTATAGGAGAATGGGATAATCCCGAAAAAAAATTTCAAAAAATATATACCTTAACGGATATAGGCATTGCTGAGTTTAAAAATAAGAAGGAACTACTAAAGCCTAAAATGGAAGAATCCTTTCAGGTGTTTAAAATAATATATCAGGATATCTACTCTCCTAATAAATAGGAGGCAACATGGACATATTATTAGATTGGAAAGAACAAATAATAGAATTAATTACTAATTTACCAAAGAACTTTATGGACACAATTACTAACCCTTTAGCCATTGTCACTATACTTGCTATAATCCTAGTATTATTTATTTTATTTAAAATTAATAAGGTGAATTTTTCAACACAAATGATTACAAGAATTGCAATAGCCTTGGCACTTGCCACAGTATTAAAAATATTTAGGATATACCACTTGCCACAAGGTGGAAGTATTACTTTAGGTAGTATGGTGCCTCTTTTAATAATTGCCTTTATGTATGGACCACTAATTGGTTCCCTTACTGGTTTTATTTATGGAATAATCACATTATTTATGGATCCTTTTATTCTAAGTCCAATTCAAGTATTATTTGACTATCCACTTCCTTTTTTAGTACTTGGAATTGCTGGTTTCTTTAAAAACAAAAAGTTACTTGGATCATTTATTGCAATATTTTTAAGATTTATTTGTCACTTTATCTCTGGTGTTGCCTTCTTTGGCTCATATGCACCTGAGGGAGTTCCACCATTTATATATTCTTTACTTGTAAATGGATCATTTATTGCAATAGAAGGACTTATATGTCTTATAATAATAAAATTCTTACCTTTTAATAGAATCTTTAAGTCACTTGAATCATAAATTTGAGGCCACCGAAAAATTTTAAGTTTTTCAGTGGCCTCCATAATTTTTATATAGCTTTTTTATTCACAAGTTATTGCAGTTACAGGGCAGCTTGTTTCTGCCTCCTTTGCTGTATCTTCAGCTGTTGATGGAACTTCCTCTACCTTAGCATAGGCTTTTCCTTCATCATTAAGTTCAAATACCTCTTCACAAATTGATGGACATAGTCCACAACCTATACATGTATCTTGATCTACTTTTGCTTTCATAATTATTCACCCTTCCTATTAATAATATTGACATTTATATTATGTTCAATAGGAAGGTTTTTTATTAATATAAACCTTCAAATATTAAAGAATATAATGAATTATTTTTTGAATATTGCTCTGCACATCCATTTTCTAAGGCTTCAGTGAATTCTAAATCTATTGGAAGTTCACCAATTAAAGGAATTCCTAAGTATTCAGCCTGTTCCTCTGCTGATTTTTTACTAAATACATTAAGCTTTTTACTACAACCATCACAAATAATATATGACATATTTTCAACTACACCTTTAATATTAACTCCAATTTTATCAGCCATAATAACAACCTTTTTAACAATCATAGATACCATGTCCTGTGGTGTTGATACTATAATTAAATCTTTAATTGGAAATTGCTGCATTACTGTTAGTGCAACATCCCCAGTTCCAGGCGGCATATCAATTAATAAGTAATCTAAATCTCCCCATTCTGTATCTACATACATTTGGTTTAATACTCCAGTTATTACAGGTCCTCTCCATATTACAGGTTCATCCTCAATTTTAGTAATTAAATTTAATGACATTACCTTAATTCCACTTTCAGTAATAACCGGTTTAAATTTTACATTATCTTCATCTATAGGCTCAATTACAGCTCTCTTTTCATTTATCCCAAAAAATCTTGGCATAGAGGGTCCTGTAATATCTGCATCTAACACACCTACTGTATATCCTTCTTTATTTAAAATAGATGCCATTACCCCTGTAATAGTTGATTTCCCAACGCCACCCTTACCACTAATAACTCCAATTATATTTTTTATTTTCCCGTGCTTTGGTAAAACCTTCACACTACAAGTACTTTCACCTTTAGTTTTACATGTATCTTTACTTGCACAATTGTCACAACTACTCATTTTTATCTCCTTATATTACCATTTTGATGGCTTTTTATTTGGTTCACTTATTGTAAAATTCCACTTTTTATACTCGTATTTACATTGAATATAATATGTTTCATATACCTTATTAACTCTATCATCTACATTTATAGTAGTTTTAAATACATTGCTACTGTATCCCTTATTCTTAACTGTAATTATAGTATTAAAATCCTCAGAATTATTATTAATTAATTGGGTACCACTAATTGTATTATCAATATCTTTTTTAAAACTTTCAAGATCTACAGAAAACATGTATTTCAAACAGTCTACATCCCCTGCAATATCAATTCCCACCTTATTATTTGAGTTACTTAAAATATCTTTTTTCATTTCAAGAATTTTTAGTATAGAATCATAATAAACCCCTTCAAAATCTCTTGGTTTACGAACAAAGGATAGATTTTGAAGTATTGTTTCATCTAAATTATTAGAAATCTTATAGGAATTACTATCATCATAAAAATTTCCAACACCTTTTTCATCAAGGTATACTACATAATTATATTTTTTAACATCATCACCCATGTGTACTTCAAAAATATAATCAGTATCTAATGATGTCTTTTCAGTACATAAATTACCTTTTTTTAATATATTATATATATCATCAATTGCATTAGTATCAGTAACAACAAAACTAAAACCAGAATCTCTAGCGCTTTGAATTATAATCTTATCTATTTTATTTTCTTTTATGTAGTCAAAATCATCATTATGAAAACCAAGTTTAACTAATCCATCATCAATTAATGCACATCCTGTAAATGAGGTTATTAATGATAACAATACACCAAATAGTATAATCCTAGTTTTCTTCAACCTGACTACCCCTTCCCTTGAAATTTTTAATATTAAATAATACCAATCCAAATATTAGTATAAATATAGAAATAAATTGTGATGTTGATAATACTCCAATACCACCTCTTGGATCATTTCTTAAAAACTCTACTAAAAACCTTCCAATACTATAAATAATAAGGTATAATCCTACTACCTTACCATTTTTCTTTTTCTTCTTTGCATATGCAAACAATATAAAAGCTAATATAAAATCAAAAATAGAAGAATATATTTGTGTAGGATGAATATGTATACCTGATGGTGCTAGTGAGTCCTCTGGAAATACAACACCAATAGAAAGATTAGTTTCTGCCCCATAGCAGCAGCCTGCAAAAAAACATCCTATTCTACCAAAACCTTGTGCAAGTGCAACATTTGGTATAATTAAATCTAATATCTCAAGAACATTCCATTTCTTAATTTTAGAATAAATTATTGCACCAATAGCTCCACCAATAATTGCTCCATAGATAACAAATCCATTACCAAAATCCAATAATAATGATGGGTCCTTAATAATACTTTTTATTTCTACTATATAATATAATAATTTCCCACCTATAACTCCAGAAATAACAGCTATTATTATTAAATTAAAAATATGATCTTCGTTATAATTCTTTTTTTTAGCTGTTTTCATAAGAATAATACTGGCAACTACTATTCCAATTGCTATTAATAATCCATAACTATAAAACTCAATTCCAAAAACCTCAAATAAAACCTTTTTCATTAAAACCTCCAATATAAATGTATTTTATTAATCAGTTGTTACAACAATTAACTAATATTAACTGTTGTAACAATCCTAATTTGACTTAATTATAATACTTTAGCCCTATCCTTGCAATTAATATTACTTAGTTGGAACTACAACTGTTGAATTTTTATAATCATAGAACATTAACCAAAATCCATCCTCATCATTATCTCCACTTTCCATCCAAGTAACAAATCCTGTTTTACCTGCATAAGGTTGATCAGTTATGTCCTTTGACCCAGGAATTCCATAAACTATATATTTTAATTCACCTGATTCATCGCATTTATAACCTAATAAAAAATAACCTTTCACCTTAAAATATGGGTAATAATTAATCATAGGATAATATGCAATTGTGTATTTGTTATAATCTGATGTATCCATCATATCCTCTAGGGAATCAACATTTACCTTATACCATTTGCAAAATTTAATATCCTTGAATTTATTTGTTATGGGTTCAAAATCCTTGGCTACAGTTCCAAAAAATTCACCAATACATCCTCTCATATTAAAATTATATGGATCTAACTCCTTAACTTCTTCAATTCTATTTTCATATTCATTATAATCTATATATTTCTTACATTGATGATCATCATTTTTTTCTTTATGGCTATCCTTGTAAGTTTCATCATCTTCTACTTCACTGCATTTAATCTCTTTTTTCTCCACTATTTCCTTATCCTTTTTATCTTCCTTTTTATCTTCCTTTT